>NZ_LDVA01000297.1:0-167346 GCF_050768715.1 Burkholderia sp. ZZQ-2
GCGGATCTTCGCCAGCTCCAGCGCCGACAGCTCGCCGATGTGCGCGAGGTGTTCCGCGAGAAAGTCCTTCAGGACGCGCAGCTTCGCCGAGCTGCGCCGGTTCGCCAGATACGCGATGTAGATGTATTCGCCCGTCAGCCGGTTCAGCAGCCGGTAGCGCGGCAGCACGGCTTCGAGCCGCCCGCTCGCGAGCAGGTCGCGCACCAGCCAGATCTCGAACTCCGCGATGCCGAGCCCCGCGCAGGTCGCTTCGAGCAGCAGCTCCGAATGGTCGGTGACGAGGTTGCCGGCCGGCAGCAGGCTGTGATGCGCGTCGCCGTTCACGAGCTCCCAGCGCGGATCGCCTTCGGGGTGCACGTAGCGCAGGCAGTTGTGTTGCTTGAGGTCGTCCGGCGTGGACGGGCGCCCGCAGCGGTCGAGATAGCCGGGCGTTGCGCACAGGATGCTGTCGTTGCGCGACAGGCGGTGGACGACGAGGTTGTCCAGGTAGTTCTCGCCTTCGTGAATGTCGAGGTCGAAGCCGCCGGCCACGAGGTCGTTGTGGTTGTCGGTGAGGCGCACGTCGAGCTGGATCGTCGGGTAGCGCGCGAGAAACGGCGCGACCAGCGGGGCGAGATGGCGGCGGCCGAACGCAACCGGCGCGGTGAGCTTCAGCGGGCCGCTCGGCTGGGCATTCAGCTCTGCGACGACACGCAGCGTGTCGTCGAGATCGGCGATCAGCGTGACGGCGCGTTCCAGGTAGATGTGGCCGGCCTCGGTCAGCGTGACGCTGTGCGTCGAGCGGTGCAGCAGCGCGACGCCGAGTGCCTCCTCGATCGCCGTGACCTTGCGCGCGACCGTCGACGTCGACACGTGCATCTCCTTCGCGACCGCCGAAAAACTCCCTGTTTCGACCACTCTCACGAACGCGCGCATCGCGCCCATGTGATCGATGCCGGTTTCTCTCGCGCCTTTTTTCATTCGATTCTCGCTGTTGCGTCCCACGCAAAACCGCTTTCGATAATACATAAGCGAGCTTGTTTTTGCAAAGGCATAGAATGCGAACCCGTCGCGTCGGGAAGCGGCGAACGGCAAGCGGTACGAGACATCCAGGAGGGCACGATGACAGAAAACGGCTTCCGCGTCGAAGCGGATCTTTTAGGCAAACGAAGTATTCCGGACGACGCGTATTACGGCGTCCATACGCTGCGCGCGAAAGAGAACTTCGACATTTCGGGCCGCACCATCGCGTCGCTGCCGTACCTCGTGATGGCGCTCGCCGCCGTGAAGGAGGCCGCGGCCGACGCGAACTGCGAGCTCGGGCTGCTGCCGCGACCGTACCGCGATGCGATCGCCGCCGCGTGCGTCGAGATTCGCGAAGGGCGCCTGCACGACCAGTTCGTCGTCGACGTGATCCAGGGCGGGGCCGGCACGTCGACCAACATGAATGCGAACGAGGTGATCTGCAACCGCGCGCTCGAACTCATGGGGCACGCGCGCGGGCAGTACGAATACCTGCATCCGAACGAACACGTCAATCTCGCGCAGAGCACCAACGACGTCTATCCAACCGCGATTCGCGTCGCGACCTGCTTCGCGCTCGAGCACCTGCTCGAAGCGATGGCGCGCCTGCGCGATGCGTTCGCGGAGCGGGCCGACGCGTTCGCCGGCCTGCTGAAGCTCGGCCGCACGCAATTGCAGGACGCGGTGCCGATGACGCTCGGCCAGGAATTCTCGACCTACGCGGTGATGCTGACGGAAGACATTGCACGCCTGCAGGAAGCCGGCTGGCTGATTCGCGAGATCAACCTCGGCGCGACCGCGATCGGCACGGGCATCACCGCGCATCCGCAGTACGCGGAGAAGGCGCTGGCGGCGCTGCGGCGCATTACCGGGCTCGACCTGAGCACCGCGCCGAACCTGATCGAGGCGACCCAGGATTGCGGCGCGTTCGTGCAGGTCTCGGGCGTGCTCAAGCGGATCGCCGTGAAGCTGTCGAAGATCTGCAACGACCTGCGGCTGCTGTCGAGCGGCCCGCGCGCGGGGTTCGGCGAGATCAACCTGCCGCCGGTACAGGCCGGCTCGTCGATCATGCCCGGCAAGGTGAATCCGGTGATCCCGGAAGTCGTCAACCAGGTCGCGTTCGAGGTGTTCGGCAACGACCTGACCGTGACCTTCGCCGCCGAGGCCGGGCAGCTTCAGCTCAACGCGTTCGAGCCGGTGATCGCCAGCGCGCTGTTCCGCAGCTTCAGCCACCTGACGGCCGCCTGCACGACGCTGGCGCAGCGTTGCGTGAGCGGGATCACCGCGAACCCCGAGCGGCTGCGCGAAACGATGGAGCGCTCGGTCGCGCTCGCGACCGCGCTGAATCCGTACATCGGCTACAAGCGCGCGACCGCCGTGGCGGCCGAAGCGCACGCGACCGGCAAGTCGATTCGCGAGGTCGTTCTCGAACGCCAGTGGATGACCGATGCGCAGGTCGACGAAGCGCTTCAGCCCGAAGCGCTGATCCGGCCGCGCGTGCTTTGACGCCGGCTGAAGGCCGCCGGCGCGCGCGTTGAGCGCCCGGCGGGCCGTCATTTCATCAGCGCCCCCGCGCGGGGCGCGACACATCAAGAAACTACGGAGACTCACGATGAACCACAGCAGCGAGCGCCCGGCCGGTCCGGCCGGCGGCGCGGATTCCCGTCATGCCGACCCCGATGCGATGTTCGCGTCGCACGAAGCAGGTTACGCGAAGCAGTTGAAGCCGCGGCACGTGCAGATGATCGCGATGGGCGGTGCGATCGGCACCGGCCTCTTTCTCGGTGCGGGTGGACGCCTGCAGAGCGCGGGGCCCGCGCTCGCGCTCGTGTATCTCGTCTGCGGCGTGTTCGCCTTCCTGATCATGCGCGCGCTCGGCGAGCTCGTGATGCACCGGCCGACCAGCGGCAGCTTCGTGTCGTACGCGCGGGAGTTCATGGGCGAGCGCGCATCGTTCGTCGCGGGCTGGATGTACTACCTGAACTGGGCGACGACCGGCATCGTCGACATCACGGCGGTCGCGATCTACATGAAGTACTGGGCCGTGTTCACGGACGTGCCGCAGTGGGTGTTCGCGCTCGGTGCGCTCGGGATCGTGTCGGTGATGAACATGATCGGCGTGAAGGTGTTCGGCGAGATGGAGTTCTGGTTCTCGCTCGTCAAGGTGGGGACGCTCGCGGTGTTCCTCGCGGTCGGCGCGGTGTTTCTCGCGAGCGGCCATCCGGTCGCCGGGCAGATGCCGGGGCTTCACCTGGTCGCGGATCACGGCGGGATCTTTCCGCATGGCCTCCTGCCGGCCGTGCTGATCGTGCAGGGCGTCGTGTTCGCGTACGCGAGCATCGAGCTCGTCGGCGTCGCGGCGGGCGAGACGGCCGATGCGCGCAAGGTGCTGCCGAAGGCGATCAACAGCGTGATGTGGCGTATTGCGCTGTTCTATGTCGGCTCCGTCGTGCTGTTGACGATGCTGCTGCCGTGGACGGCATACAGCTCGCACGAAAGCCCGTTCGTGACGTTCTTCAGCAAGCTCGGCGTGCCGTATGTCGGCACCGTGATGAACGTCGTGGTGCTGACCGCCGCGCTGTCGAGCCTGAATTCCGGCCTCTATTCGACCGGGCGCGTGCTGCGCTCGCTGGCGATGGGCGGATCGGCGCCGCGCTTCGTGTCGCGGATGAACGCACGCGGCGTGCCGTACGGCGGGATCCTGATCACGGTCGCGATCAACGCGATCGGCGTGCCGTTGAACTACATCGTGCCGGCGCAGGCATTCGAGATCGTGCTGAACATGGCGTCGCTCGGGATCATCACGACGTGGGGCTTCATCGTCATGTGCCAGATCCTGTTCCGCCGCGCGGTCGATCGCGGCGAGCTGAAGGCGGTGTCGTTCCGGATGCCCGGCGCGCCGTTCACGTCGTGGCTCACGCTGGCCTTCCTCGTCGGCGTGCTGGTGCTGATGGCGTTCGACTATCCGGGCGGCACGTGGACCATCGCGATGATTCCGGTCGTCGTGCTCGCACTCGTGGTGGGCTGGAAGCTGGCGAAGCGCGGTGCCGCGCGAGAACAGGCGGCGAATGCGCGTACGTCCGTCGCCACGGGTGCCGTCGCCGATCCGGCGCGGGGCGCCTGACGGTACACGCCGGGCGCGCCGGCGCGGTCGCGCCCGGCGCGCCGGTACGGTCAGTTCAAGCCGGCGCGTTCGCCGACCCATCGGCCGAAATCGCCGGCCATCTCCGCGGTCAGCTCGTGGCCGGCATCATACAGCCGCGTGTCGTGCGCGACACCGAGCGCCGTGAGTTTCGCGTCGGCGGTGTCGGCCCACGCGACGGGCAGCTTGTCGTCGAAGCGGCCGTGCACGATCAGCGCATGGAGCGGGCGAAGCGCATCGCGCGGCGCGATCAGCGGATCGATTTCGGGCAGGATGCGCCCGCACAGCACCGCGAAGGCGGCGACATCGTTCGGCGACGTGAGGCCGACGCCCGCGCTCATGATGCCGCCCTGGCTGAAGCCGGCGATCACGGTCGGCAATGCGGCGCCCGCGCCGTCGCGGGCGCGGAATGCACGCAGCAGCGTGATCAGCTGAATGCGGCTTTCGTCCGCGCGGGCCGCGTCGATTTCGGGGCCGTTCGGGCCGAAGCGCACCGGAAACCATGCATGCTGGCCGGGCCCGAACGTGAGCGGGCCGCGCAGGAACGCGATCTCGATCCGGGGATCGATGATGCCGGCCAGGTTCAGCAGGTTGGTTTCGTTGCCGCCGACGCCATGCAGCAGCAACAGGCGGGCAACGGGGCGGCCGGCGGCAGGGCGCAGCCGGTATGGGAGGCCCGACTCGGGATCGGTGGTCAGCGGCAGGACGTCGGTCATTGCGTGAATCCGGAAAGGGAACGATGCGACAGTCTAGAGCGTACGGACGGGCGGGTGAATCGTCGGCGAGCGATTGATTGTTTCCTAGGAGGAATGAATTCGACGCATCGAGCCTGCCGCTCATGCCCAGGCGATGCCGCCGCCACGCCCGAACCCGCTAGGGAAAACCATAGTGCCCGGAATGCCGCGCGCGCTAGATCGAGTAAGCGCGCAGTCAGCTTCGCTATTCAGAATCGCCGAACTCATTCAAAAAGCAAACCAGGAGACAGGCGATGCATGATGGGTTGGTGAAAAAAATCGAAGCGCATCCGAAGTACGCGCTGCTCAAGCGACGGCGCAATACGCTCGGTGTCTTTCTGACCGCGCTGATGTTGATCGTCTACTACGGCTACATCGCGCTGATCGCGTTCGACAAGTCGTTTCTCGCGAAGCCCGTGAGCACCGGCGTGACGAGTGTCGGCGTGCCGATCGGCATGGCGGTGATCGTGTTCACCGTCGTCATCACCGGCATCTACGTGCGCCGCGCGAACAACGAATACGACCAACTGACGCAGGACATCCTGCAGGACGTCGCCCGATGAAGAAGACACTTTCGACGATG
This sequence comes from Burkholderia sp. ZZQ-2, assembly GCF_050768715.1. Classification (NCBI taxonomy): domain Bacteria; kingdom Pseudomonadati; phylum Pseudomonadota; class Betaproteobacteria; order Burkholderiales; family Burkholderiaceae; genus Burkholderia; species Burkholderia sp. ZZQ-2. The sequence continues at coordinate 5,462 of NZ_LDVA01000297.1, forward strand.
CTGGTCGCGCTGCTGGCCGCGAGCGCGTGCGGCGTGGCCGTCGCGGGCGGCGGCGATGTCGGGCAGACCGCCAAGCAGGCGACCAACACCACGGCCATCGTCCTGTTCGCGCTGTTCGTGGCAGGGACGCTGTGGATCACCAAGTGGGCGGCTTCCCGCACGCGTTCCGCGGCGGACTTCTATACGGCCGGCGGCGGCATTACCGGGTTTCAGAACGGGCTGGCCATTTCGGGCGACTACATGTCGGCCGCTTCCTTCCTCGGCATTTCCGCCGCGGTGATGACCTCGGGTTACGACGGCCTGATCTATTCGATCGGCTTTCTGGTCGGCTGGCCGGTCATCACGTTCCTGATGGCCGAGCGGCTGCGCAACCTCGGCAAGTTCACGTTCGCCGACGTCGCGGGCTACCGCTTCGAGCAGGGGCCGATCCGCAGTTTCGCCGCGATCGGCACGCTGGTGGTGGTGGCGTTCTACCTGATCGCGCAGATGGTGGGCGCGGGGCAGCTCATCAAGCTGCTGTTCGGTCTCGACTACTGGGTGGCCGTCGTGATCGTCGGCGCGCTGATGATGGTCTACGTGCTGTTCGGCGGCATGACCGCGACCACCTGGGTGCAGATCATCAAGGCGTGCCTGCTGCTCGCGGGCGTGACGTTCATGGCGATCATGGTGCTCGCGCAGTACGGCTTCAGCCCGGAGGCGTTGTTCGCCCATGCCGTGGAGGTCAAGACCGCGATTGCCGCGAATGCCGGCAAATCGACGGACGATGCGACCCGTATCGGGCTGTCCGTCATGTCGCCGGGCGGGTTCATCAAGGATCCGGTCTCGGCCATCTCGTTCGGCATGGCGCTGATGTTCGGCACCGCCGGCCTGCCGCACATCCTGATGCGCTTCTTCACGGTGCCGGATGCGAAGGAAGCGCGCAAGTCGGTGTTCTGGGCCACCACCTGGATCGGCTATTTCTACGTGCTGATCTTCATCATCGGCTTCGGCGCGATCACGCTGGTGCTGACCAATCCGGAACTGTCCGACGTGGCCAAGGGCGTGATCAAGGGCGGCGCGGGCACGGCCAACATGGCCGCGGTGCTGGTGGCCAAGACGGTGGGCGGCGACGTGTTCTACGGCTTCATCTCGGCCGTGGCCTTCGCGACGATCCTGGCCGTGGTCGCCGGGCTCACGCTGTCCGGCGCTTCCGCGGTGTCGCACGATCTCTATGCGACCGTCTTCAAGAACGGCAAGGCCGACAGTGCCGACGAGCTGAAGGTGTCGCGCATCACGACGCTGGTGCTCGGCGTGATCGCCGTGCTGCTGGGCATCGCGTTCGAGAAGCAGAACGTCGCGTTCATGGTGTCGCTGGCCTTTGCCGTGGCGGCGTCGGCCAACTTCCCGGTGCTGTTCCTGTCGATGATGTGGAAGGGATGCACCACGCGCGGCGCGGTCATCGGCGGGTTCCTGGGGCTGGCCTCGTCGGTGGGGCTGACGATCGTGTCGCCGTCGGTGTGGGAGGCAACGCTCGGTTATCCGAAGGGTTCGGCGTGGTTCCCGTACACGTCGCCCGCGTTGTTCTCGATGACCATCGGCTTCGTGGGCGTGTGGCTGTTCTCGGTGCTTGACTCGAGCGCGCGCGCACGGTCGGAGAAGGGCGCGTTCGCCGCGCAGCAGGTGCGCTCGGAAACGGGCCTGGGGGCGACCCGCGCCAGCAGCCACTGACCGGCCGCCGGTCACGCCCGCTCCGGGGCCGACGATGCCGTTCATCGCATCGTCGGCCCCGGGGCGGGCGGTATCGTTTTCAGCCCTTCGTCCAATGATTCACCGGCAATAAAAAATCGCGCATTCAACCGGATTCGCCGATAATTCGCAAACGTTTTGCGAAAGTCATATAACGGTCAATTCGCGGATCGAATAAATAAAAAAATATCCGTATCCCGGATTTCCGGTCACGCACAGGCGCCGCCAGAAGCCTTGAAGCATGGGGTTAACGGCAGATCCCGGCAATACTTTAGGGCTCTTTCGTCGCAATTATTCATTGCATTTTTATCAATGAACGATTGATTTCCGGTCATCGGAGCGTCATACACCATCCCCGATAATTCGGCGCTCACATTCTTTCAATAGACCAAACGGCGATCGAAGCCGGATCGCTGCGGGGAGCTGTACTCATGACCATCCGTCATCGCATTACGCTGCTAGTCGTCCTGACGTTCTTCGCGCTGTCCGCGATCGGCATCTATGCCGTGTACCAGACGCGCAAGAGCGCGTCGGAGGTGCGTCAGGTTACCCAGGGCATCGTGCCGAGCGCGCTCGCGTCGGCCGATCTCGTCGCCGATGTGAAGAACATCCAGATCGCGACGATGACGCTCGTCTACGCGCCCGACGCGAATACCGCCGCCCAGGCGCGCGACGAGCTGAAGGCGAAGCAGGCCGCGCTGCGCGCCGCGCTCGACGTGCAGGCGAAGTCGGCGGTCGGCCAGGCGCAGGTCGGGCTCGTGTCGCAGGCGAAGGACAGCGCCGCGAACTATTTCGCGGCGATCGACGACACCGTGAAGATGAAGGCCGACGGCAAGCCCGAGATGGCGCAGGCGTACCTGTTCGCGAACGTCGCGCAGTATCGCGACGAACTCGAAAGCATCGTCGACACGCTGCGCGTCGAGAAGAACCGCCAGAAGGACGTCGCGATCAGCGCGCTGAACGGGATGCTCTCGACGACGGCAACCGCGATCGCGGGCGTCGCCGGCACGGTGATCGTGCTGCTGACCGCGCTCGGCTTGCTGCTGTATCGCCAGATCACGCGCCCGCTGATCGGGATGCAGACGGCGATGAGCGAGATCGCGGCGAGCCAGGATTTCACGCGCCGCGTACCGGTGGGCCGGATGGACGAAATCGGCCATTCGATCGTCGCGTTCAACGGGATGATCGAGAAGATCCAGGAGAACGCCGCGCAGCTCAAGCAGAAGACGGCGGACATCCAGGCGATGCTGCAGAACATGCAGCAGGGGATCCTGACCGTCGTCGAAGGCGGCGTCGTGCATGCCGAGTATTCGGCGTACCTCGAGACCATCTTCGAGACGAGCGACATCGCCGGCCGCGACCTGATGGCGCTCGTGTTCGACGATTCGGCGATCGGCGCCGACGCGCGATCGCAGGTCGACGCGGCCGTGCATGCGTGCCTCGGCGAAGACAGCATGAACTTCGAGTTCAACGAGCACCTGCTGGTGAATGAAGTCGCGAAGCGGATGCCGGACGGCCGCGAGAAGTGGCTCGACCTGAGCTGGTCGGCGATCACCGACGAGACCGACACGGTGGTGCGCCTGATGCTGTGCGTGCGCGACGTGACCGAGATCCGCGAGCTGACGGCGCAGGCCGGCGAGCAGCAGCGCCGCCTCGAGATGATCGGCGAGATCCTGTCGATCAGCCAGGACAAGTTCCACGACTTCGTGCACAGCGCGAAGGGTTTCCTCAGCGAGAACGAGCGGATGATCCGCCAGCACGAGCGCGCCGATCACTCGATCGTCGCGGCGCTGTTCCGCAACATGCACACGATCAAGGGCAATGCACGCACGTACAGCCTCCAGCACCTGACGAACATCGTCCACGAAGCGGAGCAGGCGTACGACTCGCTGCGCCGCGCGGACGGCGGCCCCGAGTGGAACCGCGACGCGCTGATGGACGATCTCGCGCGCGTGCGCGAGGCCGTCGAGCACTACGCGACGATCAATGCGGTCACGTTGGGCCGCAGCGGTGACGCGGTGCAGGGCGGCGCCGACTTCCTGATGGTCGAGCGCGCGCACATCAGCGAGAGCCTGCGCGTGCTCGACGGCGCCGATCCGGCGAACGCAGCCGACTGGCACGCGGCACGCGATGCCGTACGCCGCATGCTGAGCCAGCTCGGCACGCAGGGGATCGGCGATGCGCTCGGCGGCGTGATCGAGTCGCTGCCGTCGCTCGCGGCCGAACTCGGCAAGCCGGCGCCCGTCGTGCATATCGACAGCCATGGCCAGCGCGTGCGCAGCGAAATCGTCGCGACGCTGAAGAACGTGTTCATGCACCTGCTGCGCAACGCGATCGACCACGGGATCGAATCGTCCGACGAACGGCGCGCGGCCGGCAAGGCGGCATCCGGCACGATCGACATCGCGGTCGGTGTGGGCGGCGGCGAGCTGTGGTTCGTGCTGAGCGACGACGGCCGCGGCCTCGCGCTCGACCGGATTCGCGGCATCGCGCGCGAGCGTGGCTGGATCGATGCCGACCACGACGCGGCGCTGTCCGACGACGCGGTGGCCGAGCTGATCTTCCGCCCCGGCTTCTCGACCGCGAGTGCCGTGACCGAAGTGTCGGGGCGCGGCGTCGGCATGGACGCGGTGCGCAACTTCCTGAAGCGCGACGGCGGCGATATCGCGCTGCGCTTCACCGACGATCGTGTCGGCGCGCCGTACCGTGCATTCGAAACGATCGTGTCGTTGCCGGCCCGCTTCGCAGCGGACGGTGCCGCTCACGAGCGCGCGCGCAGCGCGGACGTCGGCGTTGTGGAGTGACGAAGTGATCGTGCAGGCGTGGATGATCCAGATGGCCGCCGCGCTGGCGGGCGGCGCAGTCGTCGCAATCGTGGCAGCGATCGCATTTCGCGTGATGCGCAAGCGGCTCGTCGCGGCGCTGGAGCGCGATGCGCATGCGTTGCGCGCTGCGCTCGACGCGGCCGGCGAGCGTGCCGAACAGGCGGCGTCCGCGCACGCGGAGGCGGCCGACGCATGGGCGCACCGCGAGGCGCAGCTCGAGGATGCGCTGGCACGCGAGACTTCCGCGGCGGGCACGCAGCGCGACGCGCTGCAGGCCATGTCGGCCGATCGAGCCGCGCTGGCGCAGCACGCGCAGAAGATCGCCGACGAAGCCGCGCGCCTGCGCGGGCTCGCCGGTACCTTCGAGCGCTGGCACGAGCAGATGATCTCGCTGACCACGCAGAACCAGGACATGCGCACGAAGAACCTGGAGCTGTCGGCGATCGTCGCGCACGTGTCGATCGTGTCGCTGAACGCGTCGATCGAGGCGGCGCGTGCCGGCACGGCCGGGCGCGGCTTCTCGATCGTCGCGAGCGAGGTGCGCGGGCTGGCCGCGCGCTCGCAGCAACTGTCGAACAGCTATCGCGACAGCCTGAACCGTAACGATCTCGTGACGGCCGCGACGTTCCAGGACATCCAGGCCGGCGGCAAGATGATCACGGCCGCGCTGGCGACCGTCGAGGCGCTGGCCGGGCAACTGCATGCGCGGATCGACGGAGGCGCGGCGTGATCAGCGCGCAGGCGAAAGCCGGTTTCGAGCGGATTTTCTTCGATGCGGCGCGCACGCGGCTCGCATCCGGCGGTGCGTGCGACATCCGGCCGTCCGCCGGCGCGGCGCATGACGGGCACGATCGCGCGCACGCGAAGTCGCGCGCGAAGCCGACGGTGCCCGAGCACGTCGCGGCGCTGACGATCTCGGCGCTGCATTTCCGCCTGCTGCTCGCGCTGCGCTTCAGCGACGACGACGCGACGCGCCGCCGTTTCGCCGGCGCGACAGCGGGCACCGGCAGCCAGCGGCCGCTGCCCGAAGCGTTCATGGAAGTCGCGAACCTGTGCTGCGGCGCGATCAACCAGGCGCTGACCGCACCGTTTCCCGACCTGGGGATGTCGACGCCTTATCTGCTGAGCGGATCGAGCATCGATTACCTGGGCGCGCTGTCGCCCGATCACGTGGCCGCTTACGACCTGACGCTCGACGGCGGCGTGCGGGTCGGCGCGACGCTGTGCGTATGCGCGAACGCGCCGGTCGATTTTCATGTGCCGGAAACGGCCGTGATGGAAACCGGCGGCGAGCTCGAACTGTTCTGACCGACCCCGACCGACCATTAGGAAACCTTGAGATGACCGTAGACCAACCCGTCAGCAAGGTGCTCGTGCTGGACGACAGTCGCGCGCACGCCGACGCGATCAAGCGCTTCTGCGACGAGCACAACCTGGTCGGCCTGACCGTGCGGCGCAACCGGCTGCTGAAGGTGCTGCGCTCGAACATCGACCTCGGCGCGATCCTGCTGGCCGAGGATTACGGCGGCTCGCCGGCCGAGAGCGCGATCATCGCGACGCAGATCGATGCGCTGCGCCCCGAGCTGCCGATCATCCTGCGCCGCGACGCGCACGCGTCGCGCGACGGGTTGCCGGAGGCGCTCGCGCGTGTTGCGTGCGCGGCCTACGTCGCGGACGACATGACGCCGCTCAAGCGCGCGATCGACGAATACCTGTTCGGCCGCGATTACCCGAACGCGCTCGTGCGCGGCATCTCGGAGATCACCGAGGCGCGCATCGACGGCCTGTTCCCGGGCATGACGATCGAGCACGAAACGCCGTGCATCGTGCGCGACCAGATCATCTTCGGCGAAGTGTTCAGCCTGATCGCGCTCGAAAGTGCGTGGTGCCGCGGCTACATGCTGCTGCAGACGAGCGAGCAGCCGCTGCTCGACATGCTCGGCGGCACGCGCGACGCGGGCCGCGCGCCGGATTTCCGCGACGTGAACGGCGTGCTCGGCGAGCTCACCAATCTCGTGTGGGGCGCGTTCAAGAACCGCTATCTCGGCGACGCCGAGGCACTGGCGCGCCATCCGGTGCAGGTGCCGCTCGTCGTCAATCACAAGCAGAAGTTCATCTCGTTCGGCGGCGACTGCCCGCAGCTCTGCTTCAAGTACCGGATGACCGATCCGGCATCGGGGCGTGCCGTCTGCATCGACCAGCGCTTCGTGTTCAGCCTGAGCTGGTCGCCGGAGGATTTCCGCGAATCGGTGCAGGACGTGGGGCCGATGGTCGAATCGGGTGAACTCGAACTGTTTTGAATGTTGAAGTCGCAACGAGGAAAGGGGAATACAGCATGGCAAAGATTCTGGTGGTCGACGATTCGGGCACGGTGCGCGACGAGGTCGCGGGTTTCCTGCGCGATCACGGGCTCGACGTCGCGACGGCCGTCGACGGCAAGGACGGGCTCGCGAAGCTCAAGGCGACGCCCGGCGTGCGTCTCGTGATCAGCGACGTGAACATGCCGAACATGGACGGCCTGACGATGGTCGAGAAGATCCGCGGCGAACTGGCGAATTCGACGGTCAACGTCGTGATGCTGACGACCGAAAGCAGCCCGGCGATGAAGGAGCGCGGCAAGGCCGCCGGCGTGAAGGGCTGGATCGTGAAGCCGTTCAAGGGCGACGCGGTGCTCGACGCGTTGAAGAAGCTCGCGGGCTGACGCGCGTCGGCGACGTCAGCTTGCAGGACGGTGCGACGGTCGAGGTCCGCTCCGCACCGCAGACGCCCGCGATGACTGCGCGGATGAATACGTTCGGCGCGATCCGGGGCGGTGTGCTGGCCATTGGCGTCATGGGTGCCGTCTTTTTCCTCGGCGGCGTCGGGCATCTGTGGCCGGGCGGGCGCGGGTGGCGCAGCGGGCGGCTCCCGGTCGCGCGCTGAAGCGGTCCCCCGTTCGTTACCGGGCGTCCGGCGCGGCGCTCGCGAATTCGTCGACGACGGCTTCGATCACCGCTTGCACGCGTGCGGTCTTGTAGAGATCGGCATGCGCGACGAGCCACACGTCGAAATGATTGCATCGTCGGGGCATGAGGCGCACCAGTTCCGGCTCGGCTTCGGCGCGGAAGCACGGCAGCTCCGCAATGCCGAGCCCCGCAAGCGCGGCTTCGACCAGCATCATCGTCGACGATGTCTGGAACATCACGCGGCCGCGCGACGTCGGTTCGCCGCACAGGGCGTCCCACATCGTCGGCACCACCGGCTGCTGGTACATCACCAGGTCGTGTCCTTCGAACGCACTGCCTGCGACCGGTTCGCCACGCTCGGCCAGGTAGCGGCGCGATGCGTAGATGCCCGTTTCGAGATGCCCCAGCAGCCTGACGATCAGGTCCGGTGATTCCGGCCGCAACGTGCGAATCGCGAGATCCGCTTCGCGGCGCGTGAGATTGGCGATCTCGGCCGACGTCACGCACACGACGTCGATGCCGGCATGCCTGCGCCGCAAGCTGGCGATGGCGGGAATCACGAAACGCTTGCCGAGCGAGTCGGTCGTGGCAATGCGCACCGACCCGGCAAGCTGCTCGTCGAGCCCCATCACGCGTCGCTCGATGGTGAGCGACGCCCGTTCCATCGTTTCGGCGGGTTCGAGCAGCGCTTCGCCCGCGGTCGTCAGCACATAGAGGGCCGGGGTTCGGAGAAACAGGCGGGCCGAGAGTTCGTCTTCGAGCGCGGCGATCCGACGCCCCACCGTCGCCTGATCGACGTTCAGTTGCGCCGCGGCGCCGCGAAGCGTGCCGGTGCGCGCAAGGGCCAGGAAGAAGCGGGCGTTGTCCCAGTTCATACGGGTCGGCAGTGTCATCGGGCAGGGCGGCGGCGGGGAGTGGAGATGCATATCTGCATCAGGCAAATGCGAAATTATCACTTTTCTGCATCGTGTGCCGTTTCTAGACTCCCGGGATCTGCCTGGAGGTTTCATGCCCGATTGCCATCCCGTTTCCCTTCCCGTATCCATCACGACAGCGTGCCGCCCGACGGCCCGCGAACGCCGCTTCACGCTTGCGCTCGTCGCGATCGGCATGTTCATGGCGGTACTCGATACGACGATCGTCAACGTTGCGCTGCCCGCGATGCGCGCGAATCTCGGTGCGACGGTCGCGGCGCTCGCGTGGATCGTCGACGCGTATACGCTCAGTTTCGCCGCGCTGATTCTCGCGGGCGGCGCGTTGTCCGACCGGTTCGGTGCCAAGCACGTCTATCTCGCGGGGCTGGCGCTGTTCGTCGCGGCATCGGCCGGATGCGGCTTCGCGCCGTCCGTGGCCGTCCTCGTGGCCGCGCGATTCGTGCAGGGCATGGGCGCCGCGCTCTTTTTACCCGCGTCGCTCGCGGTCGTGCGCAGCACCTTCGACGTGCCTGCCGAGCGGGCGCGGGCGATTGCGGTATGGGCGGGCATCGCGTCGGTCGCGGTGGCCGTGGGCCCGGTGCTGGGCGGCGTCCTCGTGGACGATTTCGGCTGGCGCAGCGCATTCCTGATCAATGTGCCGACCGGCGCGGTCGCTCTTGCCGGGGCGGCCGTGCTCGTTCGGGCGTCGGTCGCGCGGCATGCGCGCCACTTCGATTGGGCCGGCCAGTGTGTCGGTGCGATCGCGCTCGGTGCGCTGTGTTTTGCCGTGATCGAGCTGCCGACGCGCGGCCCGGGTGCGGCGGAAGTCCGGGGCGCGCTGCTGGTCGCCGGTCTCGCCGCCTGCGCGCTGGTCATCATCGAACGGCGTGCTCGCGATCCGATGGTTCCGCTGGCGTGGTTTCGCAATCGCACCTTCGTCGCGATGAACCTGATGGGCAGCCTCGTTTATGTCGGGTACTTCGGCCTGCTGTTCGTCCTGAGCCTGTACCTGCACGGGCGCTTCGGCATGAGCGCGCGGCAGACGGGGCTGACGCTGTTGCCGTTCGCGTTGAGCCTGTCGCTCGGCAATCTGCTGTCTGGAAAATTGCAAGGCCGTGTCCATCCGGTCCGGCTGATGGCGAACGGTCTCGGGATGGCGGCGCTGGCCATGCCGGCACTCGCGGCCGCGTTGACGCTGCGTGCGCCGTGGCCGGTGGCCTGGGCGGCGATGGCCGCGTTCGGCACCGGAACCGCGCTGTCCGTGGCGCCGATGATCGCGACCGTACTCGAACAGGTGCCCGCGGATGCGGCGGGCGTGGCGTCGGGATTCCTCAATGCGGCGAGACAGGCAGGCAGCCTGTTCGGTGTGGCCATCGCCAGCGCCGCGACGATACTGCTGCCGAATCCGACCGCCGCCCTATGGGCGATCGCGGCGGTCGGTTGTATCGCCTATGCGACGGCCGCTCATGCCGCGCGGACGGCAGGCACGGCGAGGGCCGCGCAACGGCGCGGTTGATGCGCGAGTCGCGTGGTTGTTGCACGACGGCACGCCGGCTACTGCGCATGCATGCGCGTCCGCGCGACTGGACGCCGCACGGAATGTGGAGGACCATTTCAGCGGTATGCCGCGAACGGGCGTGCGAGATTGCCGCCCGTTCGTGCCGTGCCGAATCCCGCCGAACCCCGTCGAGCGAATCATCATGGAACCCGATCAAGAGACTGCCGAACCGATCCTGTTGCGCGACGCGCACGACGGTGTCGTCACGCTGCGATTGAATCGCCCGCAGCAATTCAACGCGTTATCCGAGGCGATGCTCGCGAGCCTGCACGATGCGTTCGATACGCTGGCGGCCGATCCGCACGTGCGCTGCGTCGTGCTGGCCGCCGAAGGCCGGGCGTTCTGCGCGGGCCACGACCTGCGGCAGATGCGCGGCACGCCCGAGCTCGATTACTACCGCACGCTGTTCGCGCAGTGCAGCCGCGTGATGCTCGCGATGCGCGCGTTGCCGGTGCCGGTGATCGCACGCGTGCACGGCATCGCGACGGCGGCCGGCTGCCAGCTCGTCGCCGCGTGCGATCTGGCCATCGCGGCCGATACCGCGCGCTTCGCGGTATCGGGCATCAACGTCGGGCTGTTCTGTTCGACGCCGGCTGTTGCGTTGAGCCGCAACGTCACGGCGAAGCGCGCGTTCGACATGCTCGTGACCGGGCGTTTTGTCGATGCGGCGACGGCCGCCGCGTGGGGGCTCGTCAACGAGGCCGTGCCCGAGGACGCGCTCGACGCGGCCGTCGCACGCAAGGTCGCCGAGATCGTCGCGAAGAGCCCGGCCGCGGTGCGCTACGGCAAGCAGATGTTCTACCGCCAGCGCGAGTTGCCGCTCGACGAAGCCTATGCGTATGCGGGCGACGTGATGGCGCGCAACATGATGGAAGAGGATGCGGGCGAAGGGATCGACGCGTTCCTCGAGAAGCGCAAGCCGACCTGGCGTTCGTAGTGCGACGTCGAAGGCCCGCGAACGGCGCGGAAGGGCCGTAACCCGGGCCTGTCCCGTATTCCGGAAAACAAACGGGCTGCCCGAGGCAGCCCGCAACCGAAGCGGCACTTGCAGCGCGCGGCCGCGCGCTGCCACAGCGACCCGGGTCAGCGCCCGTAGCTCCCGGTTCGCAGCGCCGGCTGTTCGCTCGACGCACCGGGCGGCACGATCACGACCGGCACGCGGCGCGCGAGCGCGCACATCAGCTCGTAGCCGATCGTGCCGCTGGCTTCCGCCACGTCGTCCACCTTCACCTGGTCGCCCCACAGCTCGACGCTCGACCCGATGCCCGCGCCCGGGCACGGCGTCAGGTCGACGGTCAGCATGTCCATCGACACGCGGCCGACGATGCGCGTCATCACGCCGTCCACCGCGATCGGCGTGCCGGTCGGCGCGTGGCGCGGATAGCCGTCCGCATAACCGCATGCGACGACGCCGATCCGCATCGGCCGGTCGGCCGTGAAGCGACGGCCGTAGCCGACGGTTTCTTCCGGCGCGAGCGTCTGCACGCCGATGATCTTGCTCGTCAGCGTCATCGCGGGCATCAGCGGCGTGTCGGCGATATCCCGCGACGCACCCGTCGGCGATGCACCGTACAGGATCGTGCCGGGCCGCACCCAGTCGCGGTGCGCATGCGGATGCCACAGCACGGCCGCCGAGTTCGACGTCGAGCGCTCGCCGGGAATCCCCGCCGTGGCCGCATCGAACTGTTCGAGCTGCCAGTCGGCCTGGCCTTCGTCGGCGTTCGCAAAATGCATCATCAGCGTGATCTTGCCGATCGACGGCGCGCCGGCCGCGCGCTCCCACGCCGCGCGGAAAACGTCGGGCCGGTAGCCGAGGCGGTTCATCCCGGAGTTCATCTTGAGCTGGATGTCGATCGGCTGCCGCGGCTTTGCCGCGATCAGCAGGTCGAGCTGTTCGTCGCAGTGCACGGACACCGTCAGCCGATGACGGTCGGCCAGCTCGACGTCGGCCGGCTCGAAGATCCCTTCGAGCAGCAGCACGGGCTTGTCCCAGCCGAGCTCGCGCACGCGCACGGCTTCGTCGAGGTCGAGCAGCGCGATGCCGTCGGCGGCGGCGAGGCCCGGATAGATCCGCTCGATGCCGTGGCCGTATGCGTCGGCCTTGACGACGGCCCACACGCGCGATTGCGCGGCGGTGCGGCGGATGAAGTCGAGGTTGTGGCGGATGGCGTCAGGGCGGATATGGGCGACGATGGGACGGGGCATGGCGATGTCTCGGATCGGATGTCGTTGGGCGCGCGCGGCGGCGTGGGTTCGGCAGTCCGGCGCGAAAACACGCCGGGCCAGTGTTGAACGCTATCTTATTGGTGTTCGACCAGTTTTAATTAACGTATTTGTCGACGATTTGGTGGAAATTTTTGTGTTCGTCCCGGCTGGGCGCGGCTGTCGACAGGCCGCGCAGCCGAGTCTCCCGTCTAGAAAACCGGTGCGCGAACGGCATGACGCAATGCTAAGCTCTCGGCGATCTTGTCATTGATCAATGTAACGATAAAGGAGGAGACTTTTGATGACGACGTCCCAGCTGTGCCTGTTCATCGTCGCGCTGCTGCCGTTCACGATGACGTTTCTCGCGAAGGCCCGCAAGGGTTACGACAACCGCGCGCCGCGCGACTACCTGGCGAAGCTCGAAGGCTGGCGCGCGCGGGCGCAGGCCGCGCATCAGAACGCATGGGAGGCGCTCGCGCTGTTCACGGCCGCGCTGGTGGTGGCATGGCACAACGGCGCGAACGTGCATCGCGTCGACCAGCTCGCGATGGCGTTCGTCGCGATCCGGATCGTCTACATGCTGATGTACCTGCTGAACTGGGCGTCGCTGCGTTCGCTCGTGTGGTTCGGCGGGATGGCGTGCGTGGTCGCGTTGTTCTTCGCTGCGCCGTAGGCGCCGGCAGGCAAGGCGAGGCCGGCTTCGTGCACCGGCCCGTCAGGCGCCGCCCGCGCCGCGCGCGTGGCTGTCGTTGGATGCGGGCGCAACGATCTTCGCGAGCGTGGCGGGTGGCGCGGCTTCGGCTTCGGCTTCGCGACGCAGGAACGCGATCAACGGATCGAGCAGCCGGTGCCGCGCGGACGGGTTGCGACGCAGCACGAAGCGCCATGACGCATCGCGTGCGAGGCCCGGCACCAGCGGAACCAGGCGCCCGCTGCGCAGTTCGGGCTCGATCAGCGGCACGCGGCCGAGCGCGATGCCCGCGCCGCCGACCGCCGCGCCGATCACCTGGCTGAAACTGCTGTAACGGACGATCTTCGTCTCGAAGTCGTCCGGCAAGCCGAATTCCGATGCCCAGTTGTGCCAGTCGATCTCGGGGCTGTTCTCGTGCATCTCCTGCAGCAGCCGCGAGCGGCACACGTGCCCCGATGCGTACGGAAACAGCTCGGGGCTGCACACCGGGAACACCGTCTCCCGGATCAGCACGTCGTCGTCGTCCCGCAGCCGGTGCGCGGGCACGTGCACGATCGCCAGATCGACGCCGCTGCGCGCGAAATCCGGTTCGTCGTCGAGCACGACGGCGTGCAGCGGCGTTTCGGGATGAAGCGACGAGAATTCCGCGAGGCGGCGTGCGAGCCACATTGCCGAAAACGGCGCGTTGGCGGAGACGGTGAGCCGTTGCGCGGTGCCGCGAATCTCGGCGCAGGCGTCGGTGAGGCGCGACAGCGCATCGCTGACGGCCGGCAGCAGGCGCTCGCCGGCCGGCGTGAGGCCGATGCCGCCGAGCCCCGTGCTGCGTTCGAGCAGCCGCGCGCCGAGCGATTCCTCGAGCGCGCGAATCTGGTGGCTGACCGCGCTCGTCGACACGTTCAGCTCGACCGCCGCGCGCGCGAACCCGCCGAGGCGGACGGCCGCCTCGAAAGCCCGCAACGCGCTGAGGGGAGGGAGGTGCGACATGGCGGGTATTGTAGTTGACTCAACACCCGTTGAAAAATCATCTTTTGCCGCGCGCGGGCCGCGCGGGTAGCCTCGATCCGGTCAAGAAAAATGCAACCAGACACTACCGGAGGGCTTCATGTATTTCGACCGACGACTATGGGCAATGATGGCGGGACTGCGCTGGCGGGTCGCCGCGGCCGTCGCGCTCGGACTGCTCGCGATGGGTGTCGGGATCCTGCGCTTCGTGTTCCTCGGCCGCGTGCTGGCGCTGGTCTTTTCCGGCGCGCCGGCGCGCAGCATCGGCGAAGCCGTCGTTGCAACGGCGGCCTGCGTGCTGCTGCGCGCGTGGCTCGACCATCGCCGCACGGTGCTCGCGCAGCACACGGCCGGGCGTGTGCAGGCCACGCTGCGCGCGCGGCTGTTCGACCGGATCGCGGCGCTCGGCCCCGCATGGTTCAGCGGCGAACGCACGGGCGGCGTGATGCTGGCCGTCGTCGACGGCGTCGAGCAGCTGCAGACCTTTTTCGGCACCTACCTGTCGCAGCTCGTGATCGCCGCCTGCGCGCCGGTGATGATCTTCGCGGTGCTCGCGTGGTGGGACGTGCCGACGGCCGCCATCCTGCTGGTCGCGGCGCTCGTCACGCTCGCGCTGCCGCAACTCGTGCATCGTGCCGACAAGCGCGCGGCGCTCGCGCGCTCGGCCGCGTTCAAGGCGTTCGGCGAGGAGTTTCTCGACGCGGTGCAAGGCCTGCCGACGCTGAAGGCGTTCGGGCAAGGCACGGCGTTCGGCGCGAAGCTGGCCGCGAAGGCGCGCGCGCTGTCCGACAGCACGTTCTGGGTGCTCGCGCTCGGCCTGCTGACGCGGCTCTTCACCGATCTCGGCACCGGCCTCGGCGCGGCCGCCGCGATCGCGGTCGGCGCGTGGCGCGTGCGGCACGGCGACATGAGCCTCGAGGCGCTGCTGATCGTGCTGATGGCCGGCAGCGAGATCTTCCGGCCGCTGCGCGACCTGCGTTCGGTGTTGCATCAGGGGATGATCGGCCAGTCGGCGGCGAATGCGATCCATGCGCTGCTCGACGCGCGGAGCCACACGCCTTCCACCGATGCGCCGCGCGTGCAGGGCCTGCGGCCGGAGATCGCGTTCGACGCCGTCAGCTTCGCGTATCCGGGGCGTCGCGCCGACGCGCATGCGGCGCTGAGCTTCTCGGTTCGCGAAGGCGAGACGGTCGCCATCGTCGGGCCGAGCGGCGCGGGTAAATCGACCATCGTGCGCCTGCTGCTGCGCCAGCACGATGCGCAGGGCGGCGCGGTCCGCATCGGCGGCCGCGACGTGCGTACGCTCGATGCCGGCCAGGTGCGCGAGATGATCGCGGTCGTCGCGCAGGATGCGACGCTGTTCGACGGCAGCGTCGCCGACAACCTGCGGCTCGGCCGCCCCGACGCGAGCGACGCAGACATGATCGCCGCCGCGCGTGCGGCCAACGCGCACGATTTCATCTCGGCGCTGCCGGACGGTTATGCGACGCGCATCGGCGAACGCGGGCTCATGCTGTCGGGCGGCCAGCGCCAGCGCCTCGCGATTGCCCGCGCGCTGCTGCGCGACGCACCGATCCTGCTGCTCGACGAGGCGCTGTCGTCGGTCGACGCGGAGAACGAAGCGTTGATCCAGCAGGCCCTCGACCGGCTCACGCGCGGGCGCACCACGCTCGTGCTCGCGCACCGGCTGTCCAGCGTGATCGGCGCCGACCGCATCCTGGTGCTCGACCAGGGGCAGGTGGTCGACGAGGGCACGCACGCGGCGCTGATCGCGCGTGACGGCCCGTATCGCCGGCTGATGGGGCCGCAACTGGAAGCGGTCGCCGAATCGGCCGGCGTGGCGTCGACGGCCGGCGCGACCGCGCGCGCGTCGTCCGGCCCGCAGGTGCGGCCGCTGAACGACGATGCGGCGGAGATCGGCTGGCCGGAAACGCTGCGGACGCTGCTGCGGTTCGTGCGGCCGTGGACGGGCAAGGTCGTGCTGACGGTGCTGTTCGGGATCGGCCGCGTGCTCGCGTTCATCGGTGTCGGCGTGATCGGCGCGCTGGTGGTCGGTGCGGTACCGGGCGGCCATGTGAGCCCGGCGCTCGTCACGGCACTGCTCGTGATCGCGCCGGTGGCGGCCGTGCTGCACTGGCTCGAATCGTGGCTCGCGCACGACATGGCGTACCGGCTGCTCGCGGAAATGCGCATCGCGCTGTTCGCGACGCTCGAACGCCTCGCACCGGCCGGGCTGCTGCGCCGCCGTTCCGGCGATCTCGTGTCGCTCGCGACGCAGGACGTCGAGACCGTCGAGTATTTCTATGCGCATACGCTGGCGCCCGCGTTCGTCGCGGTGCTCGTGCCGGCCGCCGTGCTGGTGCTGCTCGCGTCGGTCGCGTGGCCGCTCGCGCTCGCGCTGCTGCCGTTCCTGTTGTGGGCCGGGCTTGCGCCGGTGCTGGCGCGGCGCGAGGTCGACCGGCTCGGCACCGGCGCGCGCGAAGCGCTCGGCCAGCTCGGCGCACACCTGACCGAGACGATCCAGGGGCTCGCGGAGCTGACCGCGTTCCAGGCCGTCGCGCGCCGGCGCGAAGCGTTCGTGGCCGAAGTCGATGCGTACCGGAAGCAACGCGCCAGGCTGCTCGACGACCTGTCGACGCAGAGCGCCGCACTGGAAGTCGCGAGCGGGCTCGGCGGGCTGGTCGTCGCGGCGCTCGGCGCGCTGCTGTGCGCGCGCGGCTGGTTTCCGCGCGAGTCGTTGCCGCTGCTGGTGCTGGTCGCGGTGGCCGCCTTCATGCCGGTTGCCGAAATCGGCCAGGTCGCGCGCCAGCTCGCCGACACGATCGCGTCGACCCGCCGCCTGCGCGCGCTGGAGAAGGAGCCCGTGCCGGTGACGGACGGCACGCATGCGCTGCCCGCCGATCCGGCGGTGCGCTTCGAGGCGACGTCCTTCACGTACCCGGGCCGCAGCGTGCCCGCGCTCGACCGCGTGAGCTTCGAGATGGCGCCCGGCAGCACGGTCGCGCTGGTCGGTGCGTCGGGCGCCGGCAAGTCGACGGTCGCGAGCCTGCTGCTGCGCTTCTGGGATCCGCAGCAGGGCCGCGTGACGCTCGGCGGCGTCGACCTGCGCGACCTGCGGCTCGACGACCTGCGGCAGCACATCGCGCTGGTTGCGCAGGATACCTACCTGTTCAACGACACGCTGGAGGCGAACATCCGGCTCGCGGCGAACGATGCGTCCGACGCGGACGTGCAGCGCGCGATCGAGCATGCGGCGCTCGGCGAATTCGTCGCGCGGCTGCCGGACGGGCTCGCGACGCGCGTCGGCGAGCGCGGCGTGCAGTTGTCGGGCGGCCAGCGCCAGCGCGTCGCGATCGCGCGTGCGTTCCTGAAGGATGCGCCCGTGCTGATCCTCGACGAAGCGACGTCCCACCTCGACACAATCAGCGAGCAGCAGATCCGCGCGGCGCTGGAAGACCTGATGACGCAGCGCACGTCGATCATCATCGCGCACCGGCTGTCGACCGTGCGTAATGCCGACCTGATCCTCGTGATGGAGCAGGGCAGCGTGATCGAGGCAGGACGGCATGCGGACCTGCTGGCGCGGCAGGGTGCGTATGCGCGGCTCGTGTCGCATCAGGCAAGCGGGGTGGCGGTGTAAGCGACGTCGCATCGGCGCGCGGGCCTCGCTTCCGGCAGCTCCGCGCGCATGCCGCAACATTCGTTGAGACACGCCGGCGGTAGCCTGCGTCGCGGGGGACGCCGCCCCGCCACGGCACCGTACCCGATCGCCGACGCTTCACGCTGACAAACCCAATGCGCGGGCCGCGACGATTGTTCGAGCGCTCGCGCCATCCTCCTCCTACCGTGCGTGGCGCCCCGGGCCAGCAAGCCGGCCCGGTCACCGCCAACTACGCTCAGGCGCCAACGCCGTTCGGCGCGGGTGCATCGCCCCGCGCCACACTCCCATTCTTCCGGTTTATCCGTGCCGCGCGCCCCGGGTTTGTTTCGATGCATTTATCCGTTGCGCGTTTTTTTGTTGTCGTAGTATCGCGGTTGACAACACTTGTTGCACTAAGGTCTAATTCGACATCGCATGTTGCGGTGCGGCTTGATGTCGTCGTTACCGCCGGCCGGCTGGCCGGTCACATCGCTCAATCATGCGGAGAGAAACCATGAGTCGCCGTTCCTTCCTGAAAGCCGTCGCGGTCGTTGCCGCGCTCGGCGCAAGCCTCGCACACGCGGATACCAGGACGCTCGTCGTCGGCACCGACACGTCGTTCATGCCGTTCGAGTTCAAGCAGGGAGACAAGTATGTCGGCTTCGATCTCGACCTGTGGGCGGAGATCGCGAAGGACCAGGGCTGGAAATACACGATCCAGCCGATGGATTTCGCGGGCCTGATCCCGGCGCTGCAGACGCAGAACATCGACGTCGCGCTGTCGGGGATGACGATCAAGGAAGAGCGCAAGAAGGCGATCGACTTCTCCGCTCCGTACTACGACAGCGGTCTCGCGGCGATGGTGCAGACCGGCAACACGACGGTCAAGTCGATCGACGACCTGAACGGCAAGGTGATCGCCGCGAAGACGGGCACCGCGACGATCGACTGGATCAAGGCGCACCTGAAGCCGAAGGAGATCCGCCAGTTCCCGAACATCGACCAGGCCTACCTCGCGCTCGAAGCCGGCCGGGTCGACGCGGCGATGCACGACACGCCGAACGTGCTGTTCTTCGTGAACAACGAAGGCAAGGGCAAGGTGAAGGTCGCGGGCCAGCCGGTCAGCGGCGACAAGTACGGGATGGGTTTCCCGAAGGGCAGCCCGCTCGTGCCGAAGGTCAACGCGTCGCTCGTGAAGATCAAGGCCGACGGCCGCTACGCGCAGATCTACAAGAAGTGGTTCGGCGCCGAGCCGCCGAAGATGTAAGCGCTACGGCGCACCATGGCGCGGCCGGGCGGCCGCGCCGGTCTTGAATCGAACGGGGAGCGACAAGTGAATTTCGATTGGTCGGCGATCTGGGCGGCGTTGCCGGACCTGATGGACGGGGTCCGGTTGACGGTGTTCATCGCATTTTTCGGGCTGGTGGGCGGCTTCATCGTCGGGATGATCGCGGGCATGTTCCGCGCATACGGACCGAAGGCGATGAACGTGCTCGCCCAGGTCTATATCGAGTTGATTCGCGGCACGCCGATCGTCGTGCAGGTGATGTTCCTGTACTTCGCGCTGCCGCTGCTCGCGCATATCCGCATCGACGGCCTGACGGCCGCGATCATCGCGATCACGGTGAATTCCGGAGCGTATCTCGCGGAAGTGGTGCGCGGCGCGCTGCTGTCGATCCCGAAGGGGCTGACGGAAGCGGGGCTCGCGATGGGGTTGTCGATGCCGCGCGTGCTGCTGAAGGTGGTCGGGCCGCTCGCGTTCCGGCGGCTGATTCCGCCGCTCGGCAACCAGTGCATCGTGAGCCTGAAGGACACGTCGTTGTTCATCGTGATCGGCGTCGGCGAACTGACGCGCAAGGGGCAGGAAATCATCGCGGGCAATTTCCAGGCGGTCGAGATCTGGAGCGCCGTGGCCGTCATCTACCTGCTGCTGACCGGCGCGATGACGCTGACGCTGCGGCTCGTCGAAAAGAGGATGAGAATTCTATGAGCATGATCGAATTCCGGAACGTCTCGAAGAGTTTTGGCCACGTGCCGGTGCTGAAGCACATCGACCTGAAGATCGACGCGGGCGAGGTGGTCGTCGTGATCGGCCCGTCCGGCTCGGGCAAGTCGACGATGCTGCGCTGTATCAACGCGCTCGAGAAAATCACCGGCGGCGAACTGCTCGTCGACGGCCAGAGCGTGCGCGGCAACGCGACGACGATCCGCAACATCCGGCTCGAAGCCGGCATGGTGTTCCAGCAGTTCAACCTGTTTCCGCAAATGACCGCGCTCGAGAACGTGATGTTCGGGCCGATCCAGGTGCGCGGCGCGTCACGTGCCGACGCACGCGACCAGGCGATGGCGCTGCTCGACAAGGTCGGCCTCGAATCGCGCGCGAATCATTACCCGTCGGAGCTGTCGGGCGGCCAGCAGCAGCGCGTCGCGATCGCGCGTGCGCTCGCGATCCGGCCGCGGCTGATGCTGTTCGACGAGCCGACGTCGGCGCTCGATCCGGAATTGCGCCACGAAGTGCTGAAAGTGATGCAGGATCTCGCCAACGAAGGGATGACGATGATCGTCGTCACGCACGAGATCGGCTTCGCGAAACGGGTCGGCACGCGCCTGCTGTTCATGGATCAGGGCGGCATTGCCGAGGACGGCCATCCGGTCGACCTGATCGACCGGCCGCCGACCCCGCGCCTGAAGGAATTCCTGAAACACGTGTCCTGAACGAAACCGAAATGGCCGACCTGCCGCTTTCCCTTACCCCTGTCATCGCCGGTGCACCGTTCGACATCGGCGTGCGCCTCGGCGAGCTCGCCCGTCCCGTGTTCGACGCGTACATGCAGCAGAGCAGCGCGTGGCAGGCCGTGCGCCGCTGGCGCGGCCATCCGTTCGTCGATGCGCTGCGGCAGGCGGCGCTGGCCGCGTACCCCGATCTCGTCGCGGAACTGGACGGGATCGCGGCGGGTGTCGGCTGGCCGGCCGAGGACATCTTCCTGTGGAACTGCCGCGGCGAGCTGATCCACAACGCGCCGGACGGCTGCACGACGCTGGCCGCGCGCGACGCGGGCGGCACGCGCTGGATCGCGCACAACGAGGACGGCGATCCGTTCCTGCGCGAACGCTGCCTGCTCGTCGACGTGCAGCCCGTGGGCAAGCCGGGCTTCGTCAGTTTCTACTACCCGGGCTCGCTGCCGGGGCACACCTTTGCCGCGAACCGGGCCGGCATCGTGCAGGCGATCAACAACCTGCGGATCAGGGCGCCCGCGCCGGGCGTGCCGCGCATGATCCTGGCGCGCGCCGTGCTCGATGCGGCGTCGCTCGACGAGGCCGCCGACGTGCTGCGCGTGAATGCGCGCGCGAGCGGCTTTCACCATACGCTCGGCGCGATCGGCGACACGCGGCTGCTGAGCATCGAGGCGAGTGCCGCGCGCTGCTCGGTCGTCGACGTGGCGACGCTCGCCGGGCACGCGAACCATCTCGTGCATCCGGGCTGTGAAGCAGAGGCGCAGATCGTCACGCAATCGTCGGCCGACCGCCAGCGCCGCGTCGACGCGCTTGTTCCCGGTATCGACGCGATCGATGAAGCCGCGCTGCTGCGCGTGCTCGGCGATCGTGCACCGGAAGGGCTGCCGATCTACCGCGACGATCCTGCGGACCCCGACGACGAAAATACGCTGGCCACGGCCGTGTTCGCGATCGGCGCGGCGTCGATCGACGTCACCATTCACCAACAAGGCACGCAGCGTTTCGCGACGCGCATCGTGCCGTCCGGACGCGCGCACGACGCATCCTGATTCATGAGGCAACGCATGACGACCGTTTTCCATCGCGCTCCGCGCACCACCTTGCCCGTCGCCGTCGAAGGCGACGGCATCGAGATCATCGACTCGACCGGCAAACGCTATATCGACGCGTGCGGCGGCGCGGCCGTTTCGTGTCTCGGCCACAGCAACCAGCGCGTGATCGACGCGATCAAGCGGCAGGCGCAGCAACTGGCCTACGCGCACACGTCGTTCTTCACGACCGACGTCGCCGAGGAACTCGCCGACCGGCTCGTCGAAGCCGCGCCGGCCGGCCTCGAACACGTGTATTTCGTGTCGGGCGGCTCCGAGGCGGTCGAGGCCGCGTTGAAGCTCGCGCGCCAGTATTTCGTCGAGAAGGGCGAGCCGCAGCGCCGCCATTTCATCGCGCGACGCCAGAGCTATCACGGCAACACGCTCGGCGCGCTCGCGATCGGCGGAAATGCGTGGCGGCGCGAGCCGTTCCTGCCGCTGCTGATCGAGGCGCACCACGTGAGCCCGTGTTTTGCCTACCGCGACCAGCTGGCGGGCGAAACCGACGAAGCGTATGCGCAGCGCCTCGCGGACGAGCTCGAGCAGAAGATCGTCGAGCTCGGCGCGGACAACGTCGCGGCGTTCGTCGCGGAGACGGTGGTGGGCGCAACGGCCGGCGCGGTGCCGCCGGTGCGCACGTACCTGAAGAAGATTCGCGCGGTGTGCGACAAGTACGGCGTGCTGCTGATCCTCGACGAGATCATGTCGGGGATGGGCCGCACGGGCTACCTGTACGCGTGCGACGAAGACGGCGTCGCGCCCGATCTGCTGACGATCGCGAAAGGGCTCGGCGCGGGCTACCAGCCGATCGGCGCGACGCTGGTGAGCGACCGCATCTACCGGACGATCGTCGACGGCTCGGGTTTCTTCCAGCACGGCCACACGTACCTCGGCCATGCGACCGCGTGCGCGGCCGCGCTCGAAGTGCAGCGCGTGATTGCAGAAGAGAAGCTGCTCGACAACGTGAAGGCGCGCGGCGAGCAGTTGCGCGCGTCGCTGCGCGAGCATTACGGCGCGCATCCGCATGTGGGTGACGTGCGCGGCCGCGGGCTGTTCGTCGGCGTCGAGCTCGTGCGCGATCGCGACACGAAGGCGACGTTCGATCCCGCACTGAAGCTGCACGCGGCGGTCAAGCGCGAAGCGATGCAGCGCGGGTTGATGGTGTATCCGATGGGCGGGACGATCGACGGCGTTCACGGCGATCACATCCTCGTTGCGCCGCCTTTCATTTGCACCGCGCAGCAGATCGACACGATCGTCGAGCGGCTGTCGGGCGCGATCGACGCGGCGCTCGCGTCGGCCGGCGCGTGAACGCATCCGCACCTCATCGGGACATGACCATGACAGACAGACTGCCGCCGTTCGATCTCGCGTCGGCCACCGACGCACAGAAGGCCGTGCTGGCCGACATCCTCAGCGGCCCGCGCGGCAACCTGAACGGGCCGTTTCTCGGCTGGATCGCGAGCCCCGAGCTGGCCCAGCACGCGCAGAAGCTCGGCGCGTTCTGCCGCTATCGCACGGGCCTGCCGCTGCGGTTGTCGGAACTCGCGATTCTCGTGACGGCCGCGCGCTGGCGCTCGCAGGCCGAGTGGCACATCCACCATCCGATCGCGCTCGAAGCGGGGTTGCCGGCCGCGACGGCCGACGCCATTCGGCTCGGCGTCGCGCCCGCATTCGAATCGGACGACGATGCGCTGATTCATGCATTCGCGTGCGAGTTGTACGACACGCGGCGCGTGAGCGACGCGACGTTCGAACGGGCGCAAGCGCGCTTCGGCCACGAAACCGTCGTGAATCTCGTTGCATTGCTCGGCTACTACGCGCTCGTCGCGATGACGCTGAACACGTTCGGCATGCGTGCGGACGGGCAGACCGAATTGCCGTTTCCGGAGTAAGGGCGGCGTTCCGGTCGTGCCGGAGCGGGGCGGCGATACGTCTGACGAACATCGTGACGACCTGCTGCCGGCACAATGCAACCAAATGTATTCATGCGGGATCGGCGGCCGATCGCCGCGTATGATGGCTTGTTCACGTCGACATGATCGGTGAGCAAGCATGACGAGTACCCGCAAGACCTTGATGATCGCCGGTGGGCTCCTGGTAGCCGCGGCCGGCACTGCCTACGTGATGCTCCTGCGCGCGGACCACCGTGCGATCGAAGACGCCGGCATCGGCGATTCGGCCGCACCGGCGGCCGTGGCACCCGCGAACAACGATCACGCGGTGCAGGGCGCCATCGCGCCGCCGGCCCCGGCGGCCCGGGCCGATACCGCATCGAAGCAGGCAGCCGTTTCCCCGCAGCCACCCGCCCCGGCAACTCCAGCACCTGCACCTGCACCCGCGCGTGTCAGTGCCGCACCCGCATCCGTCCCCGCCGTTCCTGTCGTCAGCGAGAAAGCGCAGCCGAGCGCGCCGCCGCCGAAGGTCAACGTCGTGACCGTCGATGCGCAGGATTCGACCCCGCCGGCCGCAGCGCCGGCTGCGAAACCTGCCCGGGCGGTTGCCCCCGCGCAGGTCACGCAACGCGCGCCGCGCAAGCGCGACGTTCTCGAACGCCACGCGGCCGCCGCGCCTTCCGCAACGAAATCCGAAACGCCGGAGACGGCCGCGCTCGTGAGGGAATCGGCGAAGCTCGATCCGTCGTTGCCGCCGCCTGCGTCGTCGATGTCGTCGACATCATCGATATCGTCGAGCGCCGGTTCGTACCGGCAGGGCGGTTCGTCGTCGGGCGCGAATCCGGTTGCCGCTGCGATGACCGAGCAACTGGTCAGGCAGTCGAGCAGTGTCAAGGCGCCGTCACCGGCGCCGGTGAACGACGCCCCGACCACGACCAAGTAACCGCGATCGCACCTGGAATAAAAAGGGCCCCGCACGCCGACCAAAGCATGCGGGGCCAAGAGAGACAAACTGTTGTGCCGATGTGCGACGCGCGTTACGCGGCGACCGCTTCCTCGGCCTGCGGCTGCGCGGCGGCAACCGGTGCAACGTCCTGCCGGATCAGGTGGTCGAACGCGCCGAGCGATGCCTTCGCGCCTTCACCCACCGCGATCACGATCTGCTTGAACGGCACCGTCGTCACGTCGCCGGCCGCGAACACGCCCGGCACCGACGTCGCGCCGCGCGCATCGACGACGATCTCGCCGTGCTTCGACAGTTCGACCGTACCTTTCAGCCATTCGGTGTTCGGCACGAGGCCGATCTGCACGAACACGCCTTCCAGATCGATGCGCTGCGTGTCGCCCGAGCGCAGATCCTTGTAGACGAGGCCGTTCAGCTTGCTGCCGTCGCCGGTCAGCTCGATCGTTTGCGCCTGCGTGACGATCGTGACGTTCGGCAGGCTGCGCAGCTTGCGCTGCAGCACTTCGTCCGCGCGCAGTTGCGCGCCGTATTCGATCAGCGTGACGGCCTTCACGATGCCGGCGAGGTCGATCGCGGCCTCGACGCCCGAGTTGCCGCCGCCGACCACCGCGACACGCTTGCCCTTGAACAGCGGGCCGTCGCAGTGCGGGCAGTACGCGACACCACGGTTGCGGTATTCGCGCTCGCCGGGCACGTTGATTTCGCGCCAGCGCGCGCCGGTCGCGAGGACGATCGTCTTCGCCTTCAGCACCGCGCCGTTCGCGAGGCGGATCTGGTGCACGTCGCCCGGAATCAGCGCATCGGCACGCTGCACGTCCATGATGTCGACGTCGTACTGCTTCACGTGCTGCTCGAGCGCGGTCGCGAACTTCGGCCCTTCGGTTTCCTGCACCGACACGAAGTTTTCGATTGCCATCGTGTCGAGCACCTGGCCGCCGAAACGCTCGGCGACGACGCCCGTCGCAATGCCCTTGCGTGCCGAGTAGATGGCGGCTGCCGCACCTGCCGGGCCGCCGCCGACGATCAGCGTATCGAACACCGGCTTGTTCTCGAGCGACTTCGCGGCACGTGCGCTGGCGCCCGTATCGAGTTTCGCGAGGATTTCCTTCACGCTGCTGCGGCCCTGGCCGAACGACGCGCCGTTCAGGAACATCGTCGGCACGGCCATGATCTGGCGCGACTCGACTTCATCCTGGAACAACGCGCCGTCGATCGCGACGTGGCGGATGCGCGGGTTGATCAGCGACATCACGTTCAGCGCCTGCACGACTTCCGGGCAGTTCTGGCACGACAGCGAGAAATACGTTTCGAACGCGTAGTCGCCGTCGAGCGCGCGGATCTGTTCGATCACGTCGTCGTCGAGCTTGATCGGGTGGCCGCCGGTCTGCAGCAGCGCGAGCACGAGCGACGTGAATTCATGGCCCATCGGGATGCCGGCGAAGCGGATGCCGGCCGGCTTGCCGGGCTCGCCGATCGAGAACGACGGCTTGCGCTCGGCGTCGTCGCGGCGTTCGGTCACGGTCACGCGATCCGTCAGCGACGCAATCTCGTTCAGCAGCGCCAGCAGTTCCTGCGATTTCGCGCCGTCGTCGAGCGAAGCGACGAGTTCGATCGGGCGCGTGATTTTTTCGAGGTACGCTTTCAGTTGGTTCTTGAGATTGGCGTCGAGCATGGCGTTTCGGATTCCGTATTGATGATTCTGGTCGGGCACGTCGTGCCGGAGGAGGGCGCGGGCCGCATGCGGCGGCGGCCCGTCTTCGTGTGTCTCGCGCGCCTCGTGCGAGGCGCGCGGAGCGATCGTCAGATCTTGCCGATCAGGTCGAGCGACGGGGTCAGCGTTTCCGCGCCCGGCGTCCACTTGGCCGGGCACACTTCACCCGGGTGCGCCGCGATGTATTGCGCAGCCTGCACCTTGCGCAGCAGTTCGCCTGCGTCGCGGCCGATGCCGTTGTCGTGGATTTCGCACAGCTTGATCTCGCCTTCCGGGTTGATCACGAATGTGCCGCGCAGTGCCATCCCTTCTTCCTCGATCAGCACGTCGAAGTTGCGCGACAGCGTGAGCGTCGGGTCGCCGATCATCGGGTACTTGATCTTGCCGATCGTGTCCGACGTGTCGTGCCATGCCTTGTGCGTGAAGTGCGTGTCGGTCGACACGCCGTAGATTTCGACACCCAGCTTCTGGAATTCCGCGTAACGGTCGGCGAGGTCGCCCAGCTCGGTCGGGCAGACGAACGTGAAGTCGGCCGGGTAGAACACGACGACGGACCACTTGCCCTTGAAGTTCTCTTCCGAGACGGGCACGAAGTCGCCGTTGTGGTAAGCGGTTGCCTTGAACGGCTTGATTTGGGTGTTGATGATCGGCATCTGGTGAGTTCCTTTGCTTCAGTGGTGAGTGGAGTGTTGCCAGTATCCGGGTTCACCCTGAGCTTGTGAAATTGCTTGTTTCAATCCGGGGCATCGGGAATTTCTATCTGCTTCCGGCCCTTGATTGGGTGGGGCTTGGGGGGCTTGTGAGGCGGTGGGCGGATAGCCGATGAATGCGGGTTGACAGCGGGGCAGTTTGGCGTGATGTGCCGGCGCGAGTAGCTGGCACATTGCGTGCGCAGGATGGTCGTCTCGCGCGTTCGTATCAGGTGCTGCGGGAGGGCCGAGTTCCGGCGCATACAACGGGCTCGGACTCGGAGGTGACTTGGCGCTGACTCAGAGCTTGTAGGGCACGCGAACGCCGGGTTCGGTGGCAGGGAAGTCCTTCGTGTTGCGCGACACGAGCAGTAGACCGTTCACTTGTGCCGATGCCCAGACGATTGCATCGGGAAGGCGTATGCGGCGTTCCTTGCGGATTGTCACGGCACGATTCGCAACCGGGCTGTCCAGTGCGATGACATCGAACGACGACAGCCACGCGCGGATGGGTGCCTCGTCCTGTGCGGACGTGCCGGCCAGGACCTCCATCCACGAGATCGTGCTGATCGCCCGATAGTCGTAGCGGCCCAGTTCCGCACGAGCGGATTCCACGCCGCCCAGATAGTCGATCAGGATGTTGGTATCGAAGAGAGCTTTTACCATTCCGAGCGCAGTTCTTCCTGATAGGTGAGCCCGTCGACCTTGCGATCTTTCCAGAGACCGAAGACGTCGTCGGCAAGCCGGTGCTTGTGCAAGGCAATATAGGCATCGATCGCGTCGCGGATGATTGCGGCGCGGGGACGATGTTGAGTCTCGACGATGACGGCCAACTCGTCGAGTTGGCCGTCCGACAGATCGACCAGAATTCGGCTCATGATAGCCTCCGATATATGATATGCATATCATATATACCAGATCTTTCGGCCGCAAGACGGTAGCAAGCGAATCGGCGCAGCGTACCCCGCTCACATCCCCGCCATCTTCCTCAGCCACTCCGCCAGCCGCCGCGCCCCGTCCGGCATGTCCGCGTCCTCGCGCGTGCACAGGTAGTAATCGCGCCCGTCGTCGAGCGCGTGATCGAACAGTTTCACGAGCTCGCCATTCGCCAGTTCGCGCTCGACCAGCGGCGCGCGCAGCAATGCCGCGCCGAGATCCGCGCGCGCGGCGCTCAGCGTCAACTGGCCGTCCTCGAACATCGGCCCCACCGCATGCGACACATGCCGCACCCCGGCGCCCTGCAGCCAGTTGACCCACGTGCTGCGATCCTCGTCGTGCACGAGCGGCGCGCGCGCGAGATCGGCCGGCGTGCGGAACGGCCCGTGGCGCTTCAGGAACGACGGGCTGCACATCGGCACCATCGCGCCCGGCAGCAGGCGTTCGCAGCGATAGCCGGGCCAGTCGCCGGTGCCGAAGCGGATCGACAGGTCCGACGCGTCGCTGCGGTAGTTGCGGTGATGCGCATACAACACCGTGACGTCGACGTCCGTGTTGTCGGCCAGGAACGCATGCAGCCGCGGAATGAACCAGCCGATGCCGAGCAATGGAATCAGGCTGACGGTGATCTGCCGCAGCGACGAGCGGTCGCGCACGAAGCGAGTCGCGCTGCGCAGCACCGAGAACGCGGCGCTGATCGAGCGGTAGTAATCGCGGCCTTCGTCGGTGAGCGCGAGCAGCCGGCCCTCGCGCACCGTCAGCGGCGTCTGGATGAACGCCTCGAGCAGCTGCAGCTGATGGCTGACCGCCGACGGCGTGATGTCGAGCTCGCCCGCGGCGGCGGTCACCGACCCGAGGCGCGCGAAGGCTTCGAACGCACGCACCGCGCGCAGCGGTGGATCGTGCGGCAATTGTTCGATATTTTTCATGTGTCGAATTTTATCGAAAAATCAGGGTAAGCGACAACACAAAAATATCCTGCATTTACAGTGATATAGGTTAATGTGTCGCCAACGGTATAAGCATCCAACAATTGGATATTTGGGGTTTGGGTGCTCAATATTTAATATTTTTCATGTTTTGATTTGATCCACCGATCCCCGCACATGAAAATCGCTTTCCTCCACGCCAGCCTCGCATTCTCGGCGGCCGCTCTGGTCGCCTCGGTTCCCGCCTTCGCGCAATCCGCGCCGCAGACGGTCCTGATCGGTCTCGCCGCGCCGCTCACCGGCCCGTCCGCGCGGATCGGCAAGGACCTGCAGAACGGCGCGCAACTCGCGATCGACGATGCGAACGCGAAGCATCCGACCATCGGCGGCAAGCCGGTCGTCTACAAGCTCGTCGCGGCCGACGATCAATCGGATCCGCGCACGGCCGTCGCGGTCGCGCAGCAGCTCGTCGACCAGCACGTGATCGGCGTCGTCGGCCACTGGAACACGGGCTGCAGCGTGCCGGCATCGCGCGTCTACCGCGACGCGGGCATCCCGCAGATCGCGCCGGCGTCCACCGGCCATCAATACACGCAGCAGGGTTATGCGACGGCGTTCCGCATCATGGGTCACGACGATGCGGGCGGCAACTTCACGGGCGCGTATGCGGTGAAGACGCTGAAGGCGAAGCGTATCGCGGTGATCGACGATCGCACGTCGTTCGGCGCGGGGCTCGCCGACCAGTTCATCAAGGGCGTGCAGGCGAACGGCGGGGCGATCGTCGATCGCCAGTACGTGAACGACAAGACGACCGATTTCAGCGGCGTGCTGACCGCGATCAAGGGCAAGCGCGCGGATCTCGTGTTCTTCGGCGGCCTCGATGCACAAGCCGCGCCGATCGCGCGCAGGATGCACCAGCTTGGCGTGAACGCGCCGCTGCTCGGCGCGGGCGGCTTCGTGAGCCAGACCTTCCTGTCGCTCGCGGGCAAGGACGGCGACGGCGTGACGGCGCTCGAACCGGGCCTGCCGCTCGACCGGATGCCGGGCGGCAAGGCATTCGACACGCAATATCAGGCGCGCTTCCGTGCGCCGATCGAACTGCATGCGCCGTTCGCGTACGACGCGGCGGCCACGCTGATCGCGGCCGCGCAGAAGGCCGGCACGACGCAGCCGGCGAAGCTGGTCGCGGCGGTGCGTGCGATCGACCGGCCCGGCGTGACGGGGCGGATCGCGTTCGACGGCGAAGGCAACCTGAAGGACCCGGCCTTCACGATCTACCAGGTGCGCGGCGGCAAGTGGACCGTCGTCGACGTGCTCGGCGGCTCGCGCACCGCGACCAAGTAAACAACACGGCGCGACACAGCGCGACACATCGATAAAACGACCCGGACGATCCCCATGACCGAAGCGACCCAGACATCCGCCGCCGCACCCGAGGACACGCGCCTCGGGATCCTCGCGCGGCGCCGCATCGAAGCGGAAATCATCAAGCCGATCTACGAGATCATGAAGCGCGAGTTCGGCGCCGAGCGCGCGCAGGCCGTGATCGCGGAAGCCGTGCGCGGCGCGGCCGTCGCGGCCGGCCGCACGTTCGCCGCACAGGAGCCGGGCGGCACGAGCGTGAAGTCGTTCATCGCGCTGCAGGTGCTGTGGGAGAAGGACGATGCGCTCGACGTCGAGGTGCGGCGCGCGGACGATGTGCACTACGACTACGACGTGCATCGCTGCAGCTACGCGGAGATGTATCACGCGATGGGGCTCGGCGAGATCGGGCATCTGCTGAGCTGCGCGCGCGACAGCCATTTCATCCAGGGTTATGCGCCGGACATCGCGCTCACGCGCACGAGCACGATCATGCAGGGCGGCAAGCGCTGCGATTTCCGTTACGCACTGCAATCCGCGCCGGAGAACGGCGATGCGTGACGATCACGGCAGCGTGGATAACGCGAGCGCGCCGCGCGTCGACGGCGATCGCCTGTGGGCGTCGCTCGAGCGGATGGCGCAGATCGGCGCGACGCCGAAGGGTGGCGTCTGCCGTCTTGCGCTGACCGACCTCGATCGCGAGTCGCGCGACCTGTTCGTGCAATGGGCGCAGGACGCCGGCTGCACGGTGCGCGTGGACCGGATGGGCAACGTGTTCGCACGCCGCCCGGGGCGCAATCCCGACGCCGCGCCGGTCATGACGGGCTCGCACGCCGATTCGCAGCCGACGGGCGGCCGCTACGACGGCATCTACGGCGTGCTCGGCGGGCTCGAGGTCGTGCGCGCGCTGAACGACGCGGGCGTCGAGACCGAGCGCCCGATCGACGTCGTGATCTGGACCAACGAGGAAGGCTCGCGTTTTGCGCCGGCGATGGTATCGGCCGGTGTGTTCTCGGGGGTCTATACGCTCGAATACGGGCTGTCGCGCACCGACGGCGCGGGCAGGACGATCGGCGAGGAACTGGCGCGGATCGGCTACGCGGGCGCCGAGCCCGTCGGCGGCTATCCGGTGCACGCGGCGTATGAACTGCATATCGAGCAGGGCCCGATTCTCGAACGGGCGGGCAAGACGATCGGCGTCGTGACGGGCGGGCAGGGGCAGCGCTGGTACGAAGTGACGCTCACCGGCGTCGACGCGCACGCGGGCACGACGCCGATGGAGGTCCGCCGCGATGCGCTGGTCGGCGCCGCGCGGATGATCTCGTTCATCGAGGTGCTCGGCCGCCGTTACGCGCCGGACGCACGCGCGACGGTCGGGATGATCGAGGCGCGGCCGAACTCGCGCAACACGGTGCCGGGCGGTTGCTTCTTCACGGTCGAGTTTCGTCATCCGGACGATGCGGTGCTCGACGAACTGGACGCGGCGCTGCGTGCCGAACTTGCGCGTGTGGCCGATGAAACGGGCCTCGGTGCGCAGATCGAGCAGATTTTCACGTATGCGCCGATCCCGTTCGCGCCGCGCTGCATCGACGCGGTGCGTGACGCGGCACGGGCGCTCGGGCTGTCGCACATGGACATCGTGTCCGGCGCGGGTCATGACGCGTGTTATGTCGCGCGCGTTGCGCCGACCGGGATGATCTTCGTGCCGTGCGTCGACGGGTTGAGCCACAACGAGGCCGAAGCGATTACGCCCGAGTGGGCGGCGGCGGGGGCGGATGTGCTGTTGCGTGCGGTGTTGCGGAGCGCGCAAGAGGCCTGAGCCCGAGCGTGACGGCAGCGGCCCGGCGGCAGGGTGTGCGCCGGGCCACGCCGGTTTCGGCCTGGCGCCGCGAACGCGAAATTCGCGTCAGGCCGCCGGCGAATGCCGATCGATGTATCGACGCATCACGTAAAACGCAGTATCGGTGCGCCCCGGCATCGTGACCAAGGCACCATCGGCCGCAAACCCGAGCTTTTCATAGAACCGGTACGCCACTTCGCGTGCCGTACACCACACGAGCGCGGCCCCGTTCGCTTGCGCATGCCGCACGCAAACCTGCACCAGCACGCGCCCGAAGCCCAGGCCACGCACGGCAGGATGAACGGCCATTCCGCGAAGCCGCCACGCGGGCCGTGCCGGATCGTCATCGCGCGGCTCCTCGCAGAGCGAGGCGACCGCCACGATGTTCGACCGGTCGTCGCGCACGCCGACATGCAGCGTCGTCGGCGCATGGTCGCCAGCCAGTTCGCAGGCGTTCAGGTCGCCGTTCAGCAGGATCGCTGCCCGGAGCGGGTGCGTCTGCGCGGCGTCGATCGATGCGATGGTGAACAGCGTGTCGCCTGAAGTCATCAACGTTCCTCGTGCAATCGGGCCGCGCGTTATCGAGCGGCCTTGCGCCGCGCCATATACGCGAGATACGCGACGATCTGTTCGAGTTCCCGGTCGCTCAGCTGGTCGGGCGGAAACGCCGGCATGACGCGGCCCGGCCAGTCGCGCACCGATGCCGGGTTGCGGATGTAGCGGCGCAGCGCGGCCGGCTGGAAGTAGTCGACCGGGTTCATCGGCGTGTTCAGGTCGGGGCCGGCATGGCTGCTGCCCGCGCCGTCGAGCCGGTGGCACGCGAGGCATTGCGTGACGAACAGGTGCTGCCCCGCGCGGGCCGGATCGTCGGCGGGCAACGCGGCATCCACGGCAAGCGACGGCCAGCGCGCGAGCGGCGACGATTCGATCGTGACGCGCACGATCTGGTACGGCCACTGCTCGCCGCGCACCGACGCGGCGTCCGGCCCGAGCCACACCAGATAAAACGGCCCCGCACTGACCTGCTTGCCGGGCAGCTTCGGCCATGGATGGGCCGGGTCCTCGATCGCGAGCCACGGAACGGCGCCGGCCGGCGCACGGCGGCGCACGAGATCCAGCGGCAGTTGCGCGGCGAAACCGTCGGCGGCGCGCGTTTCGAGCACGCCGTCGGCGGGCAGCGGCGTGTCGCCGAGCAGTGCGGCGAACGGCACCGCGCGGAACGTCATCGGCCGGCCGTACGCGATGTCGCGCGGCACACGGATGTCCGTCGCGTCGGGGCGTGCAAGCAGCGTCTGCCGGGTGAGGGTGCGGGCCGTGCCGTCGGTGTCGAGTTCGAGCGTGGACTGGGCCGACGCGCGTTGTCCGAGCAGGCAAACCGTCAGCAGCACGAGCGAAAACCACTGGCGCTTCAGCATTCGTTCTCCGGGAAGGGGCGTTCCGGCGGCGGCAAGAGGCGGGGCGCCGCTGCCGATGGAAGGAATCGGGCGACAGTCTATCCGGTACGCGCGGCGCTGGCGACTGCGGCGCGGGACGGGTGACCGGTTCCGCGCGACGGTGTATCGTGCATCGTGACGCACCGGGTGCGGCCAGCCGCAACCGACGCCGGGCCGCGGGCGCGAGGATACCGTCGGCGCCGCGCGACCCGGCGGCATTCAACGAGACCGGACAACACGCATGGACTCCCCGGCAGAGCGGGCGCTTGCCCATATCCGACGATCGTGGCCGCCGGCGCGATCGAACGCATCGCTGTCGACCGCATCGTGACGCCGGCCGTGCTCGGCCGCGCGCGCGACGGCACACTCGACTATCAGACGGCCAAATGGGTGTGGCATTGCATGGCGCGGTTCGGATTGGAGCGCGAAAACGCGGACTGACCGCACCCATCCGGCATGAGCCGCGCGACACCGGCGCGATGTCGCTTCAATGACTCGAGCAAGGCGCTTCGCGTTTCGGCATCGGCGTGTCATGCGCCGGTTCGAAATCGGCTTCGCGCGTGCCCGACGGCGTCAGCGACACGAAATGCATCGCGCTGCCGCGCGCCGGGAAACCGGCGATGCCCGTCATGCCCCACGGAATTGGGGAACGCTGCACACCACCGACCGCGATCTCCGCCGGCCCGAGTGCCAGCGTCAGCAGCCGCCCGTCGCGGATCGGCACGTACGCATGCGTGCCGGACACCCCGATGCCGGATTCGCGCACCGACGCCGGCAGGCAGTCGAGCGTCGCCGTGCGGCGGCCGTCCGGCGCGATCAGCATCGCGATGCCGCGATCGTCCGCCGTCGTCGTGACGACGATGAAGCGGTCGATCTCCGGCACATACGCCGACGCGTAAACGTAGTACTGGATCGCGTCGTTCAGCGTCCCCAGCTTGTCCAGCTTCGCGGTGACCGGGTCGAACATCGCGTATTCGAGCGTCGCGTCCGTGCTGCCTTCGATGAACTTCTGCCACACGAGCAGCGCGGCATGCGGCGAGCCCGCGACCACGGGCCACCACTCGCGGCGGTGCGGCGCGACCGCGACGTGGTTCAGCACGCGCCCGGCCGCGTCATAGGTCTTCACGTAAACGCCGTTGCCGCTGCCGAGGTTGTCGACGCCGCCGCCGTCGATCCAGTCGGCGGAATAGAACACGACGAAGCGGTCGGCAGCCGTGGCGACGTGCCCCGAGTGGCCGCCCGATTCGACGTCGTTCGGGTAGGGCTTGACCGGCTTCAGGTCGCGGCGGTACACGCCGTAGCGCTGGCTGACTTCCTGCGGCGCGTTCCAGCCGTCCTCGAACGTCACGAAGATGTCGCCGCGCGCGTTCTGCGCGATCGACACGGGTTCCTGCGCCTCGGGGCGGCTGATGAACGTATGGACGTGCAGCAGGTGCGCCGCGCCGGGCAGCCATTCGCCGACGTACACGTCATGCGGCCAGTTGCCGTTGCGCATCGCGCCGCGCGGCACGATGCCCGAGCTGCTGAAGAACACCCAGCGCTTGCCGTTGCCGGCGTCGGCCACGCCGATGCCGTGCATGAAGCTGCGCGGATCGGCGGCCGGGTGGGGGGACGGGGCGGCCGGCACGGTGACCGTATGCACGGCCGGCGTGGCGGCGAAGGCCGGCGGCGCCGTGACGATGCCGCATGCGCCGCACAGCGCGGCCGCGACGCACCGCGCGACCGCCTGCGTCGGGCGCGCTCGCCACCTCATTCGACGGTCACCGATTTCGCGAGGTTGCGCGGCTTGTCGACGTCGGCGCCGCGCGCGCAGCCGACGTGATACGCAAGCAGTTGCAGCGGGATCACGTTGACGATCGGCGACAGCAGGTCGCTCGATTCGCGCACGCGGATCAGGTGCGTGTCGCGGTCTGCGTCGATCTCGAGTGCGCTGCCCGCCAGCACGTAGAGTCGCCCGCCGCGCGCGCGCACCTCGGCCATGTTCGACTTCAGCTTCTGGAACAGGCGGTCGTCCGGCGCGATCGTGACGACCGGCATCGCGCTCGTGACGAGCGCGAGCGGGCCGTGCTTCAGTTCGCCGGCCGCGTAGCCTTCGGCGTGGATGTACGACACCTCCTTGAGCTTCAGTGCGCCTTCCAGCGCGATCGGAAAATGAATGCCGCGCCCGAGGAACAGCGCGTTTTCGGTACGCGCGAACTTCGCGGCCCAGCCCATGATCTGCGTTTCGAGCGCGAGCGCGTGGCCGATGCGTTCGGGCAGCGCACGCAACTGCTTCAGGTGCAGCGCGACCTGCGCCGCGTCGAGCCGGCCGCGCAGCTGCGCGAGCGTCAGCGTCAGCACGAACAGCGCGACGAGCTGCGTCGTGAACGCCTTGGTCGACGCGACGCCGAGCTCGATGCCGGCCCGTGTCAGGAACCGCAGCGGCGCGTTGCGTGCGATCGTGCTGGTCGCCACGTTGCAGATCGCCATCGACAGTTCCTGGCCCATGTCGCGTGCCCGTTCGATCGCGCCGATCGTGTCGGCGGTTTCGCCCGATTGCGAGATGCCGACGACGAGCGTGCGCGGATCGGCCACCGTGTCGCGGTAGCGGAATTCGCTGGCGATCTCGACCTGGGCGGGCACGCCCGCGATCGACTCGAGCCAGTATTTCGCGGTCAGGCCCGCGTAGTAGCTGGTGCCGCAGCCGAGCAGCAGCACGCTCCTGACTCTCGACAGTCGCGCGCGCGCGGCGTCGGTCGCGTCGAACAGCGCCGGCGAGATCGTGTCGATGCCGTCGAGCGTGTTGTCGATCGCCTTCGGCTGCTCGAAGATCTCCTTCTGCATGAAGTGCTGGTACGGGCCGAGCGCGGCGTCGCCTTCGCGTGCCTTCACCTGGCACAGCGGGCGCTGGGCGTCGTGCCCGCCCGAGTCGACCACGGCGATGCGGTCCGGCGTGATCAGCGCGACGTCGCCGTCCTCCAGGTAAACGAAGCGGTCGGTCAGGTCGCCAAGCGCCGCGCAATCCGACGCGAGGTAGTTCTGTTCGGCCCCGATGCCGATCACGAGCGGCGAGCCCGCGCGTGCGGCGACGAGGCGCTGCGGCTCGCGCGCGCACAGCACGGCGATCGCGTACGCGCCGTGCAGCCGCTTCACCGCGCGCACGACCGCGTCGAACAGGTCGTCGCGATAGAGGCTGTGGATCAGGTGCGCGATCACCTCGGTATCGGTCTGGCCGCGAAACGTGTAGCCGCGCTCGCGCAGCTCAACGCGCAGCGCGTCGTGGTTCTCGATGATGCCGTTGTGCACGACCGCGATCGTGTCGCCGGACATGATCGGATGCGCGTTCATTTCCGACGGTGCGCCGTGTGTCGCCCAGCGCGTATGCGCGATGCAGGTCTGCGCCTCGAGGCCCAGCGTCAGCACGCGGGCCTGCAGGTCGGTCACGCGCCGCAGCGTGCGCTCGCTGCGCAGGCGGCCGTCGTCCTGCACGGCGATGCCGCACGAATCGTAGCCGCGATACTCGAGCCGGCTCAGCGCATTGACCAGTTGCGGCACCTGATTGTTCAGGCCGCTTGCTCCGACGATTCCGCACATGATTCACCTCGTCTGCAAAAACTGCAAAAGGTTGCCGGCCTGCCGGCACAGCGCGGCAGTGCGGCTTCAGGAGTGGCGCCGCGCGGCACCGATGCGGCCCCGTGCGCGGCGGCGCGGCTCCGCTGACCTACTCGCGGGGCGGCGGCCCCGCGTGGGCGACCCATTCGATGCCTGAAATCGAGCCGTTCGCGTCGTGCGACGCGACGAGAATGCGCGTCGTGCGGCGCGCGCCGCGCCGACGGGCGCTGGCCAGTACGGTCGGCGGCACCGAGCGCACCTTTGCGCTGGCCGAACGCCGCAGCATCTTCGACACGCGCAACCGGAAGGCCAGCGGATGCACGACGCGCCCGGCGATCAGCCACATGACGATGGCGCCCGCGATGATCGCGATGCTGGTCGCGTAGAACACCATCTGTTCGATCGGCATCTCGGCCGGGTTGAACGGCAGCAGGTAGCGATACGTATAGATGCAGATCGACGCCCATACGGCGCCCACCAGCGCGGGCCGCACGAGACGGAACCAGACGACCTGCGCGAGCCCGGCGACGCGGCCGCGTTCGGTGATCATTTCGCGCGGCGTGCGCAGGGAGAGGTCAATAATCGGCGCGTTCTTCATGTTGAATGCCTCGGTCGGGGCTGACCCACACGGCCCGCTTGCCGCGGCCCCGCAGCACGACGGCCGGCAGGGCGACGACGGTGGTGATCATGCTGATCAGCCAGAAAGCAACGGGGTACCAGATGGTGTCCAGGAAGTACATCAGGAGTTTTTCGTCATACTGACGATCGATCATGCTGCCGATGATCAGTTGCAGGATGCAGGTCGCAACCAGCAACATCCCGTGCCAGTGCGGCACGACCGATACGTGCCAGCTCAGCGGCAGCGGATAGACGACGTCCACCAGCGCGAGCAGCAGGATGAACGACATCGAATAGGCCCACGCGATGCCGATCAGGTACTCGGCGAACAGCGGCCACATCATCATCTGCGTCGGCCGCGCGAGCGTGCCCGCATATTTCAGCAGCACCTGGATGCCGCCTTTCGACCAGCGCAGCCGCTGCCGGTAGAGCCCCATCAGCGTCTCGGGCATCAGGATCCAGCTGAGCGCGTGCGGCTCGTATACGACGCGCCAGTCGCGGCATTGCAGCTTCCAGCTGATGTCGATGTCCTCGGTCAGCATGTCCGCGCTCCAGTAGCCGACGTCGGCGAGCGCGGTCTTGCGGAACATCGTGACGACGCCGGACACCGTGAAGATGCGGCCGTACACCTGCTGCGTGCGCTTGATCAGCCCGACGATCGACGAGAATTCGCCGACCTGCATGCGGCCGAGCAGCGAGGTGCGCGTGCGGATGCGCGGGTTGCCCGTCACGGCGCCGACGCCCGGGTCGGTCAGGAAGTGCTCGAGCATCCAGCCGATCGCATCGTGCGCGAGCAGCGAATCGCCGTCGATGCACAGCAGGTATTCCGCGTTCGACATCGCGGCCGCGGTCGTGAGCCCGACCGCCTTGCCTTCGTTGCGCGCGTGATGGATCACGAGCAGCCGCGGGATCTCGACGGCCAGCTCGTTGAGGATCTCGCCGGTGCGATCCTGGCTGCCGTCGTTGACCGCGATGATGTCGTAGTTCGGGTAGTCCATCGCGTTCAGGTGCCGGATCACGCTCTGCGCGTTCGCCGCCTCGTTGAAGCACGGCACGACGATCGAGATCTTCGGGATCCCGCTCGCCGCGATCGTGCGCGTCGACAGCACGCGCCCTTCCTCGAGGAGGAAGTAATGGACGACGCCGCCGATCATCCACAGGTACGACATGAAGAACGGGTAGTAGAAGACGAAATCCTGCAGGCGCTGGATGATGCTGTGGCTGGTCATGGCGTCTTCGTCCCCTGTGTTTTCTGCATCTGCATCAGCGCGTTGATCGAGGTCGGATCGAGGCGCGACTTCAGCGACATCACGTCGCGCATCGTGTCGAGATCCGGCTGGTTGTTCAGGAAGTTGTCCGGGTAGTAGCCGAAGTTCACCGCGCCCTTGCTGCGCAGGCGCCGCATCTGCGCGAGCAGCGCGGTGCCGCCGATGTCCTTGCGCGCGTGCCAGTCGTACGACTGCAGTTCGAACACGGTGCGCCTGGTGCCGAGCTGTTTCGCGCGGACGGCGTCGACGAGCTGGTCCATCCAGCGCTCGGGGTCCTGCGCCTGTTCCATGTACGGCATCGCCATCAGCGCGACGAAGTCGTAGGTGGCGAGGAAATCGTCGTAGTTCTGCGCGAACCACGCTTCCGATTCCGGCTTCAGCACCGGCAGCGCGAAGATGTTGCGCGCCGTCAGCACGTCGCCCGCGTTCTGGTTCGCGAGCACGATCTGTTCCAGCTGGCGTGTCAGGTCGATCAGGTAGCGGCTTTTCTGCCGCGTCCAGCGCTTCATCAGGTCGGGTGTCGCGCGGATCTTGCCGATGTCGGCCGGCAGGCCCCATTGCGCATACGTGCTCAGCGCGTGCCGGCCGGCGTCTTCGTAATCGTCGAGCACGGCGTCGTCGCTGAACAGGATGCCGCTGAACGATGCGTACTTGCCGAGATCCTCGTAGATCTGCTCGATAAACAGCCGCGCTTCGGGGTCGAACGGGCTCAGGCGGTACACGCGCGAGCCGTTCTCGCGCGCCGGCGCGCCGCCGTATGCGCTGACGGCTTCCAGGCCGCGATGCTTGTCCGCCCGCGGCCGGAACGCAAGCACCGGCATCCACGCATACACCTGCACGTTCGAGCGCGTGCTGAGCTGCCAGGCGGCGCGCGAGAACAGGTCGCCGCGCATCGGCAGGTGCCGGTTCGGGAAATACAGCGATTCCGCGACACCCGTGCCCTTCGGGTCGGCGTATGCCTGCAGGTACACCGATTTCGGCTGCATCCGGTAGATGCGCTCGATCAGCTTGCCGAGATTCGCTTCCTGGCGCGCCGGATCGGGATCGTAGACCTGGTCGAGATCGACCTGCACGACGCGCTCGGGAATGTCGACGTCGCCGCGGTTGGAGGCCGGCTCGCGCATCGACCGCTCGAACCCGCCGATGTCGACGTCGTACATCATCAGGATCCGCCGCAACCGGTCGAGCGGCACGTCCGGCGTATTCGGGCCGGCATCGAGGCTGAACTGGATGTCCATGCCGAGCGACGTCGAGATCTTGCGCACGGGCTGGTTTTCCGCGCCGTATGGCCAGACCATCGAGCGTGCGACGATGCCGGTGCGTTCGCGGATCTGCCGCACGCATGTCTGCAGGTCGTCGTGCACGCGCGCTTCGAATTCGGCGTCGGTTTCATAGCGTTTCTGGTCCTGCAGGTAGAGGTGCGACGTGGTCGCCGGCAGTTCGTTGCCTTGCGGATTCGCGACCGCGCCGTGATGAAGGTTGTGCGTGTGGCACCCGAGCTCGACGAATTCCGACTGGCCGACCTTCTTCACCTGGTCCCACGTCATGAAGTAGTCGCGCGGCATCTGGATCTTGTCGCTGATCTTGATCGGCGTATCCAGCGGCGCGTCGATCCAGGCGGTGACGATGCCCATCACGGCCGGATACTTGAAGCGCTCGAGCAGCGGCAGGACTTTCGTGTAGTGGCTGCTGTAGCCGTCGTCGAACGTGAGCAGCACCGCGCGCGGCGGCAGCGGCTTGCCGCCGTGTCGTGACGCTTCGATCTGCCTGACCGTCACGGTGTGGTAGTTGTTGGTCTGCAGCCACGAGAAGATGGCCGTCAGCGTGCCGGTATCGACCGCGTACGGATCGACCATCGTCGACGACGAGAACGTCGCAAGCAGGTTGTCGCGCACGTCATGCATGCAGATCACGCGGAACGTCTTGCCGTCGACCGGATCGGACGGCGGCAGCAGGTCGATCATCCTGGCGTTCGACACGCCGGGGAACAACGAACAGGCCGCAAACGTACCGAGGCATCCGCACATGAAGGTCCGTCTGGATTGCATTGTCCGATCTCCTTGCTAGAACGGCAGGTTGACCGACAGGAAGCCGGTTTCGGAGCGCTCGCGCTGGCCGTCGTACGCATGACTGCTGATTTCGACGCCGTAGGTCAGCGTGATGTCGTGCTTGAACGTCCACGCGTGCTCGAGGCGCGCGGTCCACAGCGGGCTCGTGCCGAAGCCGCGCTCGTTGTAAACACCGCCTGACGCCGACAGGCGCTGCTGCAGCGACATGTCGCCCTTCTTCCACAGCGTCAGCTGGTGCATGACGGTCGCCGCGGCCGCATAGTCGCGGCCCGGGTTGAAGTAGGGGGCGTCCTGGCGCGTGTTGCTGTCGGTGCCGAGGTCCAGCGATACGTTGACGAGCTGGGTGGCGGACGTGTACACGCGCTGCGTGGCGGTCGCGGAAATCTCCTGGTGCAGGTTCGAATCGCTGTAGCGGCTCACGCCGTAGCTCAGCTTGACTTCGCGGCGGTCGCTCTGGCGATACACGACCGAGACGTTCGCGGACCGGCCCCAGATGTGCGCGGCATACGCCTTCCACGGCAGCGAGTTGTCGTTGGTGTCGAGCCCGGCG
This sequence comes from Burkholderia sp. ZZQ-2, assembly GCF_050768715.1. Classification (NCBI taxonomy): domain Bacteria; kingdom Pseudomonadati; phylum Pseudomonadota; class Betaproteobacteria; order Burkholderiales; family Burkholderiaceae; genus Burkholderia; species Burkholderia sp. ZZQ-2. Next base: position 46,646 of record NZ_LDVA01000297.1, read on the forward strand.
CCGACCGTCCAGTAGTCGTTCAGCGCGTACGCGATCGACCCGCGGCCGCCGGTTCGGCCGTCCGCGCCGAACGAGCGCGTGACTTCGCCCAGCACGGTGAGGGGGCCGTGCCGGTAGTCGCCGCCGACGCCCGTGCGCGTGCGGCTGACGTTGCCGCCGTCGGTTTGGGCATGGCCGAAGAACGTATGCGAGAAGACCCGCCAGTTGTCGCCGAACGGTTGCGAATACACATAGCTGTCCGACGTGAAGCTGTTGTCGGCCAGTGCGCTGTTGCCGTGCTCGAAGCTCAGGTCGGTCGTGAACACGGGGCTGCGGTACGCCTTGTAGTCGCGCTTGAACCCGCGCACGGCGCCGCTGTCCGGGAACGTGTTGCCGAGGGTCTGGTCGACGTTCCTCGCGCTCGCGTAATCGTCTGCCGTCAGCGATGCGCGGCCGAGCCCCGCGAGCATCTCGACGCTGTCCGGGTGGTCGGTCAGCGACGCGCGATACATCGCGATCGCCTGGCGCGGGTGCGACTGGCCCGAGACCGCGTCGGCATGCGCGGCGCGGACTTCCGCGTTGAACGGCACTTCCTTCTCGAGTTTTTCCAGCGAGGCGATTCCTTCGTCCACCCGGCCCGTGTAGATCAGGTATTGCGCGCGCAGCCGGTAGTAGCGCAGGTAGTCGTCGTTTTCCGGCCCCCAGGTGCGCACGTCCTTGGCCGGCGGCAGCGATTTGCCCATGTCCTCGAGCGCCAGGTTCGCATCGGCCGCGCGTCCCTGGTCGACGTACGACCAGAACAGCCCCTCGCGCAATTCGATCGGGCGCGTGCGTGCGCCGTACTGGAAGCCGCGCGTCGCGATGTCGGCCTGCGGCGCGGTCGCCTGCTTCAGCGCGCGCTGGTATACCGCGTTGGCCTTGCCCGGTTCGCTCAGGTACAGGTACGCGTCGCCGACGGCCGCCAGTGCGTCGATCGAGATCTCCGCGTCCGGCGGGATCGTCTCGAACGTCGCGACGGCCTGCTTCATCTCGCCGCGTGCCGCCAGCGCTACCGTCCGGTCGCCGGCGAGCGCCGTCCTGACCGGCGAATACTCGGGCGTGGACGGCATCCGCTTGTCGAGGTCGTTCGCGGCGGCGAGCGCGTTGTCGATCCCGTCGAAGCGGTCGGGGCTCGTCATCGAGCGCGACTTGTCGCGTCCGCCGCGCACCTGCTGGCGGATCGACAGTTCCTCGAGCCGCGCGAGATCGACCGCGGAGAACACGTCGGGGCGCGCTTTCGCTTCCTCCAGCGCCTTGACCGCGCCGCCGCTCGATGCGAGACCGAACACGTCATTGCGGACCGTGGCCGGATCGGCGGTGCGGAGGTCGGGTATCTGCGCGTTCGGCGCCTGGGCTTCGGGTACCTGGGAGGCTGGCGGCTGCGCGCCGGGGGCCTGCGCGTTCGGCGCCGGCATGCCCGGTGTCGATGGGCTCGACGTCGGCGCCCCCGGCGTTTGCGGACCGGGCTGCGAACCGGGTTGAGAAGCGGCAGGCGTCGACGTGTCGGGCATCTGCGCACTCGATGCCTGCGCGATCAGCGTCCGCGCATTCGGCGGTTGCACATCCGGCGCGGGCGAACCCTGTGCCGACACGTCGGGCGGCCTCCGGTCCGGTGCGCCGGCGGACCCGGCGATTTCACTGATGCGGCCCGACTCCGTATCGCCTTCGGCGGAGAAGCAGGGGCCGGACGCGACGAGCAGCAATACCAGTGGCGCATGCAGGAGGATCCGCCGGTTGGACGGAGCGACGGCCGTGCAGGATTGTTGATGATTGTTGGCCACGAGGTGTCCTCCTTTCGAAACGATCACATCGGTGACACGCGTGACGAGGCACGTCGTCGCGTGTCGCGCGGCCGGGCTGCGAGTGCCCGGCAATGCGGCGCCGGCTCACAGCCGGTTACGGATCGCCTGGCCGAGCAAGGCACGCGATTCGCTGTTCGTCGGGTCGATCGCGAGCGCCCGGCTCGCGTTTTGCTCGACACAGTTCCATTCGTCGATCACCGCGCACGAGCGCGCCTTCGCCAGCGCACGCGCGCTTTCCAGTTCCGCGTGCGTGACGCTCGCCGTCTGCATGCGCGCGGGGTCGGTGCCGTACGCCCGGGGTTTGGGCGCGAAGTTCATCCGCTTGTCCGTGCCTGCCAGCGTGTCCGCATGCGGCGGCCGATGCGTGGCGCCGTGCCGCGTGGCGGCGCGACCGGAGGCGGTTGCCGGCTGCGTACCGGCCGCGAGTGTCACGGGTGGCGCGTGCGACGGCCGCCGGTGCGTCGCGACGGCGCGGGAAGCGGGGTGCGGCGCGGTTTCCGGTGCGACCGCGAGCGTGACGGGCGGCACGGTCGATACCTCGGGTGCAGCCGACGCCGACGCTGCCTGCCATGGCGGCGCGGGTGGTACGGCCTGCGCGCGTGTCGACTCCGGCACGGGCGCGACGGATGTGCCGGACGATGCGCTCGCGCGGGAGGCCAGGGTCACGATCGCGTTGCGATACTTCCCGACCGCGGTTCCGATTGCGCTGGAGATGTCGTGCGCCACGCTCGGGTGGCCGACTGTCGTGTCTCGCTCGGCATACGCGAAGATGCCGAAGATCGTGGCGAACGCGACGAAGCTGAGTGCTGCGTTTTTTCCCGGGCCCCAGGAGGGTTTCGGCTGGGGGGCGGGCGAGCGGTCCGGTCGTTCGGCAGGAGGCATGCAATGCTCCTTGATTCGATGCGCGGCGGTGAATGGCGTGATCGGGGCGGGGTCAGGCGGGACTTACCATCGCAACTGCGTGGAGAGTGCCCCCGTTTCCACGATCGCGAACTGGGTGGCGCCCTGGTACGTCCCTTCCACCCGGTAACTTGCGTCGGGCACGCTGAACAGGCAGCGCGACCCCGACGCGTTGAATTCGACGAGCACGCGCCCATGGCGCCGCAGGCGCACCTGCACATTCGCAAGCGGCTGCCCGGTGCTGGCCGAAGCAAACGACACGCCCAGGTTGTATGGCCGGCCGTCGGGAGGCAGCGGCGCCGTGCCGTCGATCCGCGCGTCGCCGCAGATATACGAGATCACGTAGCGTCCGTCGCCGGGACCCGACGCAGGCGTCTGGGCCGTTGCATTCATGCAGAGCGCGGAGAGGGCGGCGCTCAGGAAGGGGCGAGCGTGCTGTCGAATCGAGGAAGGCATTGCAACCTCCGTTCCGGAATCAATGACGAGTATTTATTCCGAGTCAAATTTGCCAGCGTTCTTTTTGCGACACGCTATTGATACACGATGGATTACGAACCAACAATCGCGTGTGGCCCGAATGGGACGGCGGTGAAATATCCTATTTACATAGGATAAGGGCGGATTTGCATGACTCTCTTAATACTGAAGAAAGTCGATATTGCCGAATATGAATATTGCTATTCGGTAGCGATGATCCCGCACGCATTGAATCACGTCTGTCGTATCGGCATTCGTGCCGAAAAATAACGACTGATAAAAGGAATATTTGCGACTGTGTTTGCGGCGAATCGAGGTCGATTCGGGTACAGGTCGAGCGAAATAACAGGGCAGTGTGACGTTGCTGGTATTTTAGATTGTTACGGGTGAATCGAAACTTTTAATTTGTTCTGTAACAGGTTATTTCTGTCCTGATAATAAGACGGAATATATCCGGGTATCGTGTCGGATGTAAAAAAATCAAGCCGTGAATTGCAAACGTTTGCGATTCCACTGATAACGATTGCCGGTCTGGCGCGTTATTTTTCAGGCGACGTCGGGATCGCGGTTTGCTGTCGGAAAAGCGGGTCGCGTTCGCCGGGAAGCGACGCGGATGCAGGTGCACACCGCATGGCTGAAATTCGCGGTTGCGTTCGCGTCGTCGCCGGACACGACGCGAACGCGAACGCAAACACAATCGCGAAGATCAGCGGCCGGCGCCCGCGCTGCGCCGCGCGATGCGCGTCGCCGGCGCGGATGCCTGTTCGTCTGCGCCGACGGCACCTTCGACCGCTGCGCGCGGCCGGTTCATGATGTACGTCCACAGTTGCTCGGCCGCGAGCCCGCGCTTGCGGGCCGACCGATACAGGCGGATTTCGAGTTCGGTGATCCAGTCGCCGGAACCCGCGCATACGAGCGTGCCTTCCGCGAGTTCCTTCGCGACGCAGCTTTCCGGCAGCCAGCCGATCCCGTGCCCGGCCACGACCATGCCCTTCAACGCCTCGGACATGTGCGTCTCGAAGCACCGGTGCACCACGTACGGCTCGGTTGCGTTCAGCAGCAGCATCTCGACGATGTTGCCGAGGAACGCACCCGACGAATACGCGAGCAGCGGCAGCGGTGCGTCGGGTGTGCCCGGCAGCTGGAACACGGGCTTGCCGCGCGCATCGGGCGTCGATACGGGCAGGATCCGTTCGACGCCGAGGCTGACGAACGGGAAGTGGTTCGGGTCGAGCACGATCGGCAACTGCGGATGGTGATAGCCGAGCAGCAGGTCGCATTCACCTTCGACGAGCTGCTGCACGCCTTCCGGCACGTTCACCGCGTTCACGCGCGCGGTCACGTGGCCGACTTCGCCGTTGAGCTGCTTGAGCCATTCGGGAAACAGCGTGAAGACGAGCGTATGGGCGACCGCGAAACGCACGACCTGATCGCTGGCCGCGAACTGGTCGTAGCCGTTCACGAGATTGCGCGCCGCATACATGCTGCGCAGGATGTCAGCGGCGAGCCCGCGGAACATCTGGCCGGCCGGCGTCAGCGTGATCGGGTTGATGCTCCGGTCGACCAGCTTCGCGTCCATCCAGGTTTCGAGTGCGGCAATTCGTCTGCTGAATGCCGACTGCGTGAGGTGCCGGTGACGTGCGGCCCGGGAAAAACTCTTGGTATCCGCAAGGCTCAGGAAATCTTCCAGCCACTTTGCTTCCATTTCGATCTTCGCTTTTTATAGTCGGGCGCCTGAAGGGCGGCACCCCGTGCTGCACCAATTTTTTAGCGTACCGCGCCTCGCATGGGTCGGCCCGATGTTTTTTTTCGATCGGTGTCAGTCGAAATATGCATGGGCGTTGTCGGCGGGATTACGGCTGCATAGCGTTGAGGTGCCGGATCCGGCTAACCGGACAGTTCACAGCATCGAACTGCCGGCGCGCCGCAGACGGTACTTCCCCCAGGGCCGGTTGCGCCGTGTGCGTGCCGGCCCGCCTCCATTGTGGCGGCCCGGTGCCCGGTCGCGCCGTTTTTTTTGTGCAGTGCAGATTGCACATTCGTGACACGCGGGGGAACTATGTTCGGAAGACGCGGCGCAGCATCGGCCGTGCGCGCCTGCGACGCACCGTCGTCGCACGTCGCGTCGGGTGCTGCACCACGGTGGTGCGCAATATCGCCCGGGCGTGCCTGGCGCGGCGCAAAAAGGGGGGATTATCGAGGGAGCCCGCAAGGCACGTTCCTTGCAACGCAGTCGTTACGCCGGTCCGGCATGCGCAATGCCGGGGAAAACGATCGATGGAGAAAAGATCGATGAAGCCATTCGATGAAATGCTGCAATCCGGCGACATGGTAAGGGCGCCTTACGCGCGCCTGAAGCAGTGGCTCGACACGCAGAATCCCGCGAGCCTCGCCCAGAAAGCCCACGACGCGGAAGGCGTGTTCCGCAAGACGGGCATCACGTTCGCCGTCTACGGCGACGCGGAGGCCGCCGAGCGGCTGATTCCGTTCGACATCGTCCCGCGCATCATCTCGGGCACGGAATGGAGCCGGCTGTCGCTCGGCATCGAGCAGCGCGTGATGGCGCTCAACGCGTTCCTCGACGACATCTACCATCGTCAGGAAATCGTGCGCGCCGGCATCGTGCCGAAGCACCTGATCGCGCACAACGAAGCGTTCATCCCGGAGATGATCGACTTCCGGCCGCCCGGCAACGTTTACACGCACATCATCGGCGTCGACATCGTGCGCACCGGCGAGAACGAGTTCTACGTGCTGGAAGACAACGCGCGCACGCCGTCCGGCGTGTCGTACATGCTGGAAAACCGCGAGACGATGATGCAGCTCTTCCCGGAGCTGTTCCAGCAGGTCAAGGTGCGCCCGGTCGAAACCTATCCGCAGATGCTGCGCCAGTCGCTCGCGGCCGTATGCCCGCCGGGCGGCAACGCCGACAACCCGACCGTCGCGGTGCTCACGCCGGGTATCCACAACTCCGCTTACTACGAACATTCGTTCCTCGCCGACCAGATGGGCGTGCATCTCGTCGAAGGCAGCGACCTGCAGGTGATCGACGGCCGCGTCGCGATGCGCACGACCGAAGGTTTCCAGCCGATCGACGTGCTGTACCGCCGCGTCGACGACGCGTTCCTCGATCCGCTCACGTTCCGCCCCGATTCGGTGCTCGGCGTCGCGGGGATCATGGACGTCTACCGCGCGGGCAACATCACGATCGCGAACGCGCCCGGCACCGGCATCGCCGACGACAAGGCGATCTACTCGTACATGCCGGAGATCGTCGAGTTCTACACGGGCCGCAAGGCGCTGCTGGAGAACGTGCCGACCTGGCGCTGCGGCGAGGCCGACAGCCTGAAGTACGTGCTCGACCATCTCGACGAACTGGTCGTGAAGGAAGTGCACGGCTCGGGCGGCTACGGGATGCTGGTCGGGCCGGCCGCGTCGAAAGCGGAGATCGAGGCGTTCGCCGCGAAGCTGCGCGCGCGCCCCGCGAACTACATCGCGCAACCGACGCTCGCGCTGTCCACGACGCCGATCCTGACCGACGCCGGCCTTGCGCCGCGCCACGTCGACCTGCGGCCGTTCGTGCTGGTGTCGGACCGGATCCGCATCACCCCGGGCGGGCTCACGCGGGTCGCGCTGAAGGAGGGATCGCTCGTCGTCAACTCGAGCCAGGGCGGCGGCACCAAGGACACCTGGGTGCTGGCCGACTGAGCCGGATGCTACCGCGCGCGCCGGAGCCGGCGCGCGAACCGAACGAAGACGGAGTGGACACGAGATGCTTCTGGGACGTACTGCAAGCGGTCTCTACTGGATGTACCGCTATATCGAGCGCGCGGAGAATATCGCGCGCATCGTCGATGCCGGGCTGCGGATGGCGCTCACGCGCACGTCCGACGCGCCGGCCGAATGGTCGTCGGTGCTCGTCAGCTCGGGCACGGATGAAGGCTACCGGCAGAAATACGACGCGTATGCGGCCGATACCGTGACCGACTACCTGCTGCGCGACCGCGACAACCCGTCGAGCGTGCTGTCGTGCATCGAGGCCGCGCGCTCGAATGCGCGGATGGTGCGCACGGCGCTCACGCGCGAGGCGTGGGAGAGCGTGAACGGCGCTTGGCTCGCGCTGCGCCGCGCGCTCGCGCAGCCGGTGCCGGAAAGCGAGCTGCCGGCCGTGCTCGACCAGGTGAAGCGCGAAACCGCGCTGATCCTCGGCAGCTTCTACAGCACGATGCTGCGCAACGAGATCTTCGATTTCGCGCAGATCGGCGCGTTCGTCGAGCGCGCCGACAACACCGCGCGGATCATCGACGTGAAATACCACCTGCTGCTGCCGTCGGTGTCGCACGTCGGCACGATCCTCGACAACTACCAGTGGGAGACGATCCTGCGCTGCGTCGCCGCGCATCGTTCGTACCGCTGGGTGTACGACGTGCAGTACAAGCCGATGAACATCGCCGACTACCTGATCCTGAACGGCCGCATGCCGCGTTCGCTGCGCTATTGCTACGGGCGCGTCGTGTCGAGCCTGAACCTGCTCGCAAAGGATTACGGCGTGACACACCCGTGTCACGACACGGCCACGAAGATCCTGCAGATGCTGTCCGATACGTCGGTCGAGCGGATCTTCAAGAGCGGCCTGCACGAATTCCTGACCGACTTCATCGGCCGCAACAACAGCCTCGGGATCGAAATCGCCCAGGCTTACAACTTCGACTGAGACTTGCCATGCGACTCGCCATTCGACACATCTCGCGTTATCAGTTCGACGATCAAGCCACCCATGCGCTGCAACGGCTGCGGCTGCGCCCGCAATCAGGCCCCGGGCAGACGGTGCGCGCGTGGCAGGTCACGATCGACGGCGTCGAGCCGTCGCTGTCGTACGCCGACGGGCTCGGCAACCGCATCGACCTCGTGCGGCACGAGCGCGGCGCGAAGGCCGAGATCGTCGTCATCGCGGCCGGCGTCGTCGAGACGCAGGACCGCGCCGGCATTCTCGGTAATCCTGAGGGCTATGCGCCGCCGTGGATCTTCGAACGCGAGACCGCGCTCACGAAGGCCGGCGACACCGTGCGCGAGCTCACGGACGCGCTGCCCATCGACCCGCGCGGCCTCGACGCATTGCACTGGCTGATGACGGAAGTGCACGACCGCATCGCGTATGCGCCGAACCTGGCCGCCGACGCGCCCGTCGACGCGGAAACCGCGCTGCAAAGCGGCGAGGGCACGAGCCGCGACCATGCGCATGCGTTCATCGCGGCCGCGCGCGTGCTGAAGATTCCCGCCCGCTATATCTCGGGCTACGTGCTCGCGGACAGCGCGATGCAGCGCATCGCCGACGCGAAACAGAACGTGGGTGACGACGAGCAGGAAGAAGCGCTCGCGCTGCAGAGCGGCGAGGGCATGCAGCAGGTGCTCGGCGCGTCGCACGCCGCGCAATCGCAGGGGCTGCCGCAGCCGGCGCTCGGTGTGCAGCCGCAAGCGGCCGGGCTGATGCAGCAGCCGGCCGGCCATGCGTGGGCCGAGGCCTATGTCGAAGGGCTCGGCTGGGTCGGGTTCGATCCGTTCATGAATCGCTGCCCGGACGAGCGCTACGTGCGCATCGCGGTCGGCCTCGACTATCGCGACGCGCAGCCGGTGACGGGGCTCGGCGCGACGACCGTCGGCGTCGAGATCAGCGTCGTGCAGACACCCGAGCTCGTCTGACCCGACGCGCGTTTTCGCCGAATCCGCCAGGCCGGGCCGCCGCGTCGCGTCACACGCGACGCGGCGCGCGGCCGGCCCAACCCGAACCGAGCTCCCATGTCCATCCACGTCGCGCTGCATCACACCACCCGCTATCGCTACGACCGGCTCGTCAACCTCGGCCCGCAGGTCGTGCGGCTGCGGCCCGCGCCGCACTGCCGGACGCCGATCCTCGCGTATTCGATGACGGTCGAGCCCGCGCAGCACTTCATCAACTGGCAGCAGGACCCGTTCTCGAACTATCTCGCGCGGCTCGTGTTTCCGGAGCGCACCGAGCACTTCGAGATCACGATCGATCTCGTCGCCGAGATGTCGGTGTACAACCCGTTCGACTTCTTTCTGGAGGCGAGCGCGGAGCAATACCCGTTCAGCTATGACGATGCACTGAAGACAGAGCTCGCGCCGTATCTCGTGTGCGACCCGCAGACGAGCGCGGCGCCGCTGTTCCGCGCGTACGTCGACGGCGTCGATCGCACGCCGGCCGGCACCGTGAACTTCCTCGTCGCGCTGAACCAGCAACTGCAGCGCGACATCGGCTATCTCGTGCGGATGGAGCCGGGCGTGCAGACGCCCGAGCAGACGCTCGAGCTGGCGTCCGGCTCGTGCCGCGACAGCGCGTGGCTGCTCGTGCAGCTGTGCCGCCATCTCGGCATCGCCGCGCGTTTCGTGTCGGGCTACCTGATCCAGCTCACGCCCGACGTGAAGTCGCTCGACGGCCCGAGCGGCACGTCGGTCGACTTCACCGACCTCCACGCATGGTGCGAGGTGTACCTGCCGGGCGCCGGCTGGATCGGCTTCGACCCGACTTCGGGCCTGCTCGCGGGCGAGGGCCACATTCCGCTGGCCTGCACGCCGCAGCCGACGAGCGCCGCGCCGGTCGAGGGGCTGATCGACGAGTGCGAGGTGTCGTTCGAGCACGAGATGACCGTGACGCGCGTGTACGAATCGCCGCGCGTGACGAAGCCGTATACGGATTCGCAGTGGGACGCCGTGCTGACGCTCGGTTCGCAGGTCGACGGCGCACTCGCGGCCGGCGACGTGCGGCTCACGCAGGGCGGCGAGCCGACCTTCGTGTCGATCGACGATCGCGACGGTGCCGAGTGGAACACCGACGCGCTCGGCCCGACCAAGCGCGGTTACGCGACCGAACTCGTGCAGCGGCTGCGCGCCGAGTACGGCGACGGCGGCTTCCTGCATTTCGGGCAGGGCAAGTGGTATCCGGGCGAGCAGCTGCCGCGCTGGGCGCTGTCGATCTTCTGGCGTGCCGACGGCCAGCCCGTGTGGCACGACCCGTCGCTGTTCGCCGACGAGCGCGAGCCGTCCGCGTATACGACCGACGACGCGAAGCGCTTCATCGATGCGCTGGCCGCGCGGCTGAACCTGACCGGCGAATTCATCCGGCCCGGCTACGAGGACGTCTGGTACTACCTGTGGCGCGAGCGCCGGCTGCCGGTCAACGTCGACCCGTTCGACTCGCGCCTCGACGACGAGCTCGAACGCGCGCGGCTGCGCAAGGTGTTCGAGCAGCAGCTCGACAGCGTGGTCGGCTACGTGCTGCCGGTCAAGCGCGTGGACACCGCGCCGGGCCTCGACGGGCCGCGCTGGCAGACGGGGCCGTGGTTCTTCCGCGACGAGCGGATGTACCTCGTGCCCGGCGATTCGCCGATGGGTTATCGGCTGCCGCTCGATTCGCTGCCGTGGGCCAGCCGCGCCGACTATCCGTATCTCGTCGAGCGCGATCCGTTCGCGCCGCGCGACGCGCTGCCTGAAGCCGCCGCGATCCGCGCGCGCTACGCGGGGCCGGCCGATGCGCCGCGCTACCTGTCCGGCGTGCATCGCGAGGCGTCCGCGCAGACCGTGATGCAGTGGCGCGACGACAGCCCGGCCGGGAACGATCGGCCTGCCGCGCGCGACCCGGGTCGCGTTCCCGAGCGCTTCGAATCGGCCGCGTGGATCACGCGCACCGCGCTGTGCGTCGAAGTGCGCAACGGCATCCTGTACCTGTTCATGCCGCCGCTTGCCGCGCTCGAGGATTATCTCGACCTGCTCGGCGCGATCGAGCTGACCGCGCACGCGCTGGGCGTGAAGCTCGTGCTGGAAGGCTATCCGCCGCCGCGCGACGCGCGGCTGAAGCTGCTGCAGGTGACGCCCGATCCCGGCGTGATCGAGGTGAACATCCACCCGGCCGCCAACTTCGACGAGCTCGTCGACCACACCGAATTCCTGTACGACGCCGCGTGGCAGTCGCGGCTGTGCAGCGAGAAATTCATGGTCGACGGCCGCCACGTCGGCACCGGCGGCGGCAACCACTTCGTGCTCGGCGGCGCGACGCCGGCCGACAGCCCGTTCCTGCGCCGCCCGGACCTGCTCGCGAGCCTGATCGCGTACTGGCACAACCATCCGTCGCTGTCCTACCTGTTCTCCGGGCTGTTCATCGGGCCGACGAGCCAGGCGCCGCGCGTCGACGAGGCGCGCAACGACCAGCTCTACGAGCTCGACATCGCGTTCGCCGAGATCCAGCGCAACAAGCTGCTGTTCGGGCAGGACATGCCGCCTTGGCTGGTCGACCGCGTGCTGCGCAACCTGCTGATCGACGTGACGGGCAACACGCACCGCAGCGAATTCTGTATCGACAAGCTGTATTCGCCCGACTCGTCGACCGGCCGGCTCGGCCTGCTCGAACTGCGCGCGTTCGAGATGCCGCCGCATGCACGGATGAGCATCGTGCAGCAATTGCTGCTGCGCGCGCTGGTCGCGCGTTTCTGGGCCGCGCCGTACACGACGCCGCTCACGCGCTGGGGCACCGCGCTGCACGACCGCTTCATGCTGCCCGAGTTTCTTCAGATGGATTTCGACGACGTGCTGGCCGAGCTGCGCGACGCCGGTTTCGCGTTCGATCCGGCGTGGTTCGCGCCGCACTTCGAATTCCGCTTCCCGCTGTTCGGCCAGATCGCGGTAAACGGCATGCAGCTGTCGCTGCGCGGCGCGCTGGAACCGTGGCACGTGATGGGCGAGGAGGGTGCGCCCGGCGGCACGGTGCGCTACGTCGATTCGTCGGTCGAACGGCTCGAAGTGCGCGTGACGGGGCTGAACGACAACCGCCACGTCGTGACCGTCAACGGCCGCGCGTTGCCGCTGCAGCCGACCGGCACCGTCGGCGAATATGTCGCGGGGGTGCGCTACAAGGCGTGGTCGCCGCCGTCCGCGCTGCATCCGACCATCGGCGTGCACGCGCCGCTCACGTTCGACATCGTCGATACGTGGCTGCAGCGCTCGCTCGGCGGCTGCCGCTACCACGTCGCGCATCCGGGCGGACGCAACTACGCGACGTTCCCGGTCAATGCCTACGAAGCGGAGAGCCGCCGGCTCGCACGCTTCGTCGAGATGGGGCATACGCCGGGGCGGATGGAGGTCGCGCCTGCCGCGCCGAGCCGCGAATTCCCGTTCACGCTCGACCTGCGGCGGCCGTGACCGGACGATGACGAGGCGGACGACGATGCGCGGTGTGCGGTCTCCCGGCAAATGGGGTGATGGCGGCCCCGCCGGAATGCTAGGATGCGGGCAGATTGCGGCCGCACGCCGCCGGCGCGGCGGTGCGCGTGCGCGGCCGCGCCCTGACGACGGAACGACACCGTGCCGCCCATAAACACCGACCATCTCGCCGCCCTCGACGCGATGCCCACGCTTTTCGATACCGGCGCGCAGCCGGATGCCGCGGAACTGGCCGCCGCGCTCGCGGCGCCGGCGGCCGCCGGCCGCTACGACGAACTGCGTGGCAGCGCGGCCGGCCTGAACGCGCCTGCGCTCGCGCCCGCGTGGCGCAGTTTCTTCACATCGATCGGCAGCGACGGCGTGGCCGACCTCGATCGCCGCGCCGACGCGCTGCACCGGCGCATGCGCGAGAACGGCCTGTTCTACCAGCTGCACGAGCAGCGCGCCGGCGACGGTGCGGCCGGCCCATGGTCGCTCGACCTGCTGCCGCTGATCGTCACGCCCGAGGACTGGGTCGCGATCGAGCGCGGTGTGCTCCAGCGCGTGCGGCTGCTCAATGCGACGCTGGCCGACCTGTACGGGCCGCAGACGATCCTCGAGCGCGGGCTGCTGCCGCCCGCGCTCGTCACCGGGCACCCCGGCTACCTGCGCGCGATGCGCGGCGCGAGCGTGCCGGGCGACACCTGGCTGCACGTGGTCGCGTTCGATCTCGCGCGTGGCCCGGACGGGCAGTGGCGGATCGTCGCGCAGCACACGCAGGGCGCGGCCGGCCTCGGTTACCTGCTCGAAAACCGGCTGATCGTGTCGCGGCTCTTTCCGCGCGGGTTTCGCGGGCTGCGCGTGCAGCGGCTCGCGTCCGCGTACCGCGCGCTGCTGCAGAGCATGCAGGCGCTCAGCCCGGCCCGCAAGAACTCGCGGATCGTGCTGCTGACGCCGGGGCCGCACAGCGCGACGTATTTCGAGCACGCGTATCTCGCGCGCTACCTCGGCCTCACGCTCGTCGAAGGCGGCGACCTGACCGCGCGCGACAACCGCGTATTCCTGAAGACGCTGAGCGGCCTCGAACCCGTGCACGGCATTCTGCGGCGTGTCGACGACGCGTGGCTCGATCCGCTCGAACTGCGGCCCGATTCGATGCTCGGCGTGCCGGGGCTGCTGCAGGCCGTGCGCGCGGGCAACGTGCTGCTCGCGAACGCGCCGGGCTCGGGCTTCCTCGAATCGCCGGCGATGCTCGGTTTCATGCCGCGTCTCGCGGAAGGGCTGCTCGGCGAAACGCTGACGCTGCCGGCCGTGCATTCGTGGTGGTGCGGCGAGGCGGCGGCCTGCGACGACGCGTTGCCGCAACTCGCGCGCGCCATCGTGAAGGCATCCTATCCACCCGACGTGCAGCCCGGCGGCCCGCTCGAGCCGGTGATCGGCGCGCGGCTCACGCAGGCGCAGCTGGCCGAATGGCGCGCACGCATCCTCGCGCGGCCCGAACACTACACGGTGCAGGCCGACCTGCCGCTGTCGCAGGCGCCGACCTGGCCGCGTCAGGACGCGCCCGACGGCCACGGCGGCGCGCGCATCGTGCCGAAGCCGGTGCTGCTGCGCGTCTTCGCGCTCGCCGACGGTGCGCAGCGCTGGCGGCTCCTGCCGGGCGGGCTGTCACGGGTCGGCACGCGCGACACGCTGTTCAATGCGCCGATGCCGCGCGGCGGCAGCACCGTCGATACATGGGTGATGACCGAAGGCATCGTCGACTCGACGACGCTGCTGCAGACGCATCTCGGCCCCGACGACCTCGTCGAACGGCCGCGCGCGATCGCGAGCCGCGCGGCCGAGAACCTGTTCTGGCTCGGCCGTTACACCGAGCGCGCGACCAACCTGATGCGGCTCGCGCGCGCGGCGCTCGAACGGCTGCGCGGCGAGGACGACGTCGACAGCCCCGCGCACCTGGAGCTGCTCGACACGCTGTGTCGCGACACGGGCCTGATCGCGGCCGATGCACCGAACGCCGTCGATGCGCCGCGTGCGTTCCAGCATGCGCTCGCGACGTCGCTGACGCGCGGCGCGGATCGCACGTCGGGCATTGCGTCGTGCCTGTTCGGGATGCGTGGCGCGGCTGCCGCGATCCGCGAACGGCTGTCGAGCGACCAGTGGCGCCTGATCGACGATGCGACCCAGCTGTTCGCGGACAGCGCGGGCCAGCCGGAAGCCGAGGAACAGATCGGCAACGACGCGCTGCAGTTGCTGGAGCGCCTCGGCCTGCTGCTCGGCGCGATCACGGGCGCGCAGACCGACAACATGACGCGCGACGACGGCTGGCGGCTGCTGTCGATCGGCCGGCAGATCGACCGGCTGGACTTCCTGTGCAGCGTGCTGAAGTGCGCGTTCGACGAAGGCGCGGTGCACCGGCAGGACGGCTTCGAGCTCGTGCTGGAGCTGTTCGACAGCACGATCACGTTCCGTTCGCGTTTCCAGCGCGGCTTCGATGTCGCGCCGCTGCTGTCGCTCGTCGTGCTCGATACCGACAATCCGCGCTCGCTCGGCTGGGTCGTGCAGGCGCTGCGGGGCCGGCTGACGAAGGTCGAGCGCAGCGAAGGTTATGCGCTGTCCGAACTGGCCGAGACGATTCCGGACGTGCCCGCGTGGTCGCTGCACGAGCTGTGCGAAACCACCGACGGTGGCCGGCACGGCGCGCTGCTCGAAGCGCTCGACACGACGGCGAAGGCGGTCTGGGAACTGTCGAACCGGATCGGCGAGCGCTATTTCAGCCACGTACGCGAGGCGGGCAGGACGTTATGGTGACGACGAAAGGCGCGGGGAAAGCCCCGCCGGGTTCCGGCGATGCCCGGAACGCATCGGCATCGGCATCGGCCGCGAAAGCAACGACCGCCGACGTCGCGCCGGGCCGCTTGCTGCGCGTCACGCACGACACCGAATACCGTTACGCGGCGCGCGTCGAATCGGCGCAGCACCAGGCACGGCTGCAACCGCTCGAGACGCCGCGCCAGCAAGTGCTGTCGTTCGCGCTCGACATCGATCCCGAGCCGGAATCGGTCTGTACCGAGATCGATGCATTCGGCAACGCGCGCGCATCGTTCGCGTTGAACTTGCCACATGACGCGCTGCTCGTGCGCAGCTGCAGCACGGTACGCGTGACGCCGCCCGTGTGGTCGCGCGGTGCGCGCGGCGCGCCGCCGCCCGCCATCGCGCATCCCGATGCGAAACAGGCGACTGCGTGGGAAGCCGTGCGCGACCGCCTGCGGTTTCGCGCAGGGCAGCCTTACGATGCCGCGAGCGAATTCGTGTTCACGTCGCCGCATGTCGCGTGCGACGCCGAACTCGCCGCGTATGCGGCTGCGAGCTTCACGCCGCAACGGCCGCTCGTGCAGGCTGCCTGGGACCTGATGCGGCGCGTGCATGCCGATTTCGCGTATACGCCGAACAGCACCGACATCACGACGTCGGCGCTCGACGCGCTGCACTTGCGCAAGGGCGTGTGCCAGGATTTCGCGCACGTGATGATCGGCGGGCTGCGCTCGCTCGGGCTGGCCGCGCGTTACGTGAGCGGCTACCTGCTGACGCAGCCGCCCCCCGGGCAGCCGCGGCTGATCGGCGCCGATGCGTCGCATGCGTGGGTCGAGGTGTACGACCCGGCATGGCCCGAGGACAACGGCTGGCTGCAACTCGATCCGACCAACGATCGCGCGCCGGGCGACGACTACGTGATGCTGTCGATCGGCCGCGACTACGCGGACGTGACGCCGTTGCGCGGTGTGATCCGTGGCGGCGGTGCGGATCAGGAGCTGAAGGTCGGCGTGACGGTGGAGCCGCTCGACACGCCGTAATGTCGCGCGATGCCGCGTGCCCGCGCGCATTGCGGTTTAAGTCTTCGTTAATACTGCACGCCTAGCATGGCCATGCCGGTGAACGGATCTGGCTTGATTCGGAAGCCGGCGGCACGCGCGGGTGCGTCGACGTCACGGCGCCGCACCGACGCGCCGCGCCATTCCCTTGCAACGGCGGCGGATCATGATCAAGACCTTCGACTACACGCTCGGCAGCGAGACGATTGCGCTTTGTGCGAGCTTCGGCGCGGGGCCGGCGTGGCGCCGCGTGCTCGTGAGCCGTGCGGATTCGATGGAGACGCTGGTGGTGCTCGACGCGCGCGGCCTGTCGGGCTTGCTGAAGGTGGCGACCGAAGCGCCGGAGGGGCTGCTCGACGACGCGATCCGCAAGGTCGGCGACGAGCAGCTCGTCGAGCGGGCGATCAGCGGCAGGGCGATCGTCGAAACCGCGCTGTGAACCCCCGGGCAGGATCAAGCTGCTGACGGCACATCCCGGCGACTTCCGGCGATCGTCGGCAACCGGCGGACATCATCGCGCGAGAAAGTCGAGAAGGACGGACGCAAGCTGTGCCGGCTGCTCTTCGGCGGGATAGTGGCCGGAGTCGCGCAGCACGATCCCGTGCACGTCGGATGCGACCTGCGCCATGGTGGCCTTTGATCCTTCTCCGTACCCGAATTCGCATCCGATGGCGAGGACAGGCATGTCGAGTTTCTTCGCGCCGAACGTCTTGTTGTCGTCGAGATCCACGAACAGGGTGCGGTAGTAGCTGAAGCTCGCACGAAGGGCGCCGGGCTGCGTGAGCGCGGTCGCGTAGACGTCGATGTCCGCTTCGGTGATGGACCCGGGATCGACGGTGCCTACCGTGTCGCGCCGGATGAAGTGACGCACGAACAGTGCTTCACGGCCGCGCACCAGCTCTTCCGAAATGTCCCCCGCCATATTGAAGCCGAAGTGCCAGCTGCCGCCCGTGGCCACGTTCATCGCCTTTTCCTGGCCGAAGCCCGGCAAGCCGCTCTCGATGAACACGAACCGCTCCGTGAGTTGCGGGTACAGCGCCGCGAACGCGTAGCCCACCTGGCCGCCCATGTCGTGTCCGACGATGCAGGCCTTTTCGATCTGCAGCGCATGCAGCAACGCGGCGATGTCGCCTGCGACGGTCTTCTTGTCATAGCCTGCCGCGGGCTTGCTGGAGTGGCCGAATCCGCGCAGGTCGGGGGCGATGACCATGCAGTGAGGCGAAAGCAACGGCACAAGCTTTCGCCACGCATGCGACGTTTGCGGCCAGCCGTGCAGCAGCACGACCGCCCGGCCGGCTCCGGCCACTTTCGTGTGAATGCGCAAGCCGTTCACGCGGACGGCAAGCGACTTGACCGCAGGGCCGTCGAGACGCTCGGAACGGGGTTCGGTCGGGGTCAACGCCATGAATCAGCCTTCGAAGTGGAAGAGTGGCCGGTGTGCGTGCCATCCGGCAAACCGCAGCGACTCGCGATGACGGAACGGCCTCCAACTTCCCGGTCGGCAGACATCCGGCTCGCGCAATGGCTGGAGGCTCGACGCGGATCAATCGGCGCGCGCGCGACGTTGCCCGATGGCGCGCCTTAGTTCGCGAACCGGTCCGTGGCCGCGATCAGCGCCTCCAGGATCCCCGGTTCGTTGTACGCATGCCCGGCGCCGGGCACGATCTCGAACGTCGCATCCGGCCAGGCCTTCGACAGCTCCCATGCGGTGCGAGCAGGCGTCGCGACGTCATAGCGGCCCTGCACGATCACGCCCGGAATGCCGGCGAGACGATGCGCGTCACGCAGCAGCTGGCCTTCCTCGACGAAACCCTGGTTCACGAAGTAATGATTCTCGATCCGCGCGAACGCGAGTGCGTAGTGGCCGTCCGCGAAGTGCGCGGCGAGTGCGGGGTCGGGCAGCAGCGTGATCGTGCGGCCTTCCCAGATGCTCCACGCGCGCGCGGCTTCGAGCTTCGCGGCTTCGTCGTTGCCGGTCAGCCGGCGATGGTAGGCGGCGATCAGGTCGCCGCGCTCGGCTTCGGGAATCGGTGCAAGGAAGGCTTCCCACAGGTCGGGGAACAGCCACGACGCGCCTTCCTGGTAGTACCACAGCACTTCCGCGCGGCGTATCGTGAAGATGCCGCGCACGACCAGCGCGCTCACGCGCTCCGGGTGCGTTTCCGCATACGCGATCGACAGCGTGCTGCCCCACGAGCCGCCGAACACGAGCCACTTTTCCGCGCCGACCATCTCGCGCAGGCGCTCGATATCGGCAACCAGATGCCACGTCGTGTTGTTCTCGAGGCTCGCATGCGGCGTCGAACGTCCGCAGCCGCGCTGGTCGAACAGCAGGATGTCGTAGCGCTCCGGATCGAACAGGCGGCGATGGTCGGCGCTGCAGCCGGCGCCGGGGCCGCCGTGCAGGAACACGGCGGGCTTGCCGGCGGGGTTGCCGCAGCGCTCCCAGTAGATGCGGTGGCCGTCGCCGGTGTCGAGATGGCCGTGGGCGTAGGGTTCGATCGGTGGGTACATGACGTTTCCTGATTGAAAGGTCGGTGGGGTGCCGGGCAACCGGTGCCGAAAGCAGTACGCCATTATGCCCAACTCGCCGAAATGGCGCGCTTCGGTTCCGGCATGCCGCACGATTGCCGTTCCTGTCGATCGGCATTGAAAAATCCGTAAAAAAACGCATCGCATCATTCACGCATTCCGATTCAATATGTCGTTGTGTTTCATGCGCGTGCCACGCATGAAATGCACTCATGACGCTGGCCATGCGTCGCGAATCAACGAGAAATCAAAATAATTCCGGGGATTGTGAATGGTTAGCGATTCTCTGACGAGGAAGGAGCGCGAGATCGTGTCGTTGATCGCGCGGGGGATGCGCTGTACGGAAATTGCCGAGGCATTGGGGGCCGCGCCGATGACGGTGCGCAAGCATCGCTCGAACATCGTGCGCAAGCTCGGGCTGACGGGCACCGCGCAACTCGTCTCGTATGCGGTCGAACACGCGCCGCCGCTCGCGGACGACCTCTCTCCTTGCGAAGATCGCCGCGCTCGGGCCGCGTGAGCGGGATGTGCTGCGCCTGATCGGTGCCGGTCTCGCGAGCAAGGAAATCGCAAGGTTGCTCGATGTCAGCCCGCGCACGGTCAGCAAGCATCGTGAAAACATCATGCACAAATTGTCCATTCACGAACTTGCCCGCCTGATGAAAATCGGCCGCGAATTGTGATTCCGGCGATTCGCTTTTCACTACGCAATCGGAGGTATTGAGCGGCATTCGCATTCGGCGCAATTTGAATGGCGGGCGGATATTGCGTTGCATTCGCCCGCGGACGGGAGAATGCGCGATATTCCGAGGGCGAATTCACCCGGTTTTCTTAATGAAAAGGAGTGAAAAATGGAAAGCGAAAATGTGATTATCTGGAAGGACGATCGCGCCACACAGGTCGAAGTGGCGCAACTCGTCAATCGATTCGCCGGGGAGATCCTGGTCGACGTCACCGACGCGCAGCAGGTCAAGGAGTGGACGAAGCTGCTCGAACCTCGGGCCGCCGACGATCACGCGGAAGGGGACACCGCGCTGTTCACCTGGCCGTTTCGTCCCGTGCCGAACGCCGCGATCTACGGCGGCGTGGTGGTCACGACCGTCAGCACGTTCGCGCTGCTGACCGGTTTCGCGATCTGGCGGCGCTACAGCGTGGATGCGGAGCTTTCCGCAAACCGCATGCGTTTCCGCCTGCGCCCGCCGCCGCGCCCGTAACCGCCGGCCCGGCCGCCGCCCGCCGAGGGCCGGCGGCCGCATGACGTACCGCACGCGCCGGCGAGACAGCACGGCGGCGCGTGCGGAACCGAAATCACAGGAGATCAATCATGCCAGTTGACAATTCGGCGGCCGAGTCCGCCCGGAGTCTGTTGAACGGTATCGACTACAGCGCCCTGATCGGCGGCCCGTTGCAGGCCGCGATCACCGCGCAGGCGATGGCCGCGAAATCCACCTACGAGTTCATCGACAAGGTCGGCCTCACGACCGACACCGACGGCGTGAAGCAGGCCGTCAACGTCACCTTCCTGTACCAGAAGGACGGGCAGATGGTGAAGCTGATCGTGCCGCTGCTGACGATCGTGCCGGTGCCGCTGATCCTGGTCGACGAAGTGACGATCCAGTTCAAGGCGAACATCAACGCGGCGGCGTCGTCGACGTCGGAAGAGTCGAAGTCCGAAGCGATCGCGGGCGAACTCTCGGCGCAGGGCAAGATCGGCTGGGGGCCGTTCAGCCTGTCGGCGCAGATGAAGGCCAGCTATTCGAGCAAGAAGGATTCGAAGGCGACGCAGGACTCGCGCTATTCGGTCGAGTACACGCAGGACGTGTTCGTGCATGCGTCGCAGGCCGGCGTGCCGGCCGGGCTCGCGACCGTGCTCAACATCCTGTCGAGCGCCGCGACCGGCGCGAGCCGCAACGGTGACATGCAGGTCAGTCCGGCGTTGTCGACCGTGATGTCGGGCGATCCGTCACAGCAGCAGATGCTGCAGGTGCGCCTGCAGAATTCGAGCGGGCTGTTCGCCGGCAATACGGAGGTCGCGTTCCAGATCGATCCCGCGCTCGCGGACAAGTTCCGGATGAGCCGCGCGCCGTTCGGTTCGACCATCCCGTTCGATGCAGCCGGCAAGGTCACGTCGTTCAAGACCGACGGCGACGGTTCGTTGTCCGTCCTGTTCTGGGCGGAAGGCGAGGTCGACGCGCAGGCGATCGACCTGACGGTGTCCGCGTCGATCCCCGCGCCGGACAGCGGCAAGGTCGATGCGAAGTCGGTTGTCGTGCCAGTGCGCGTGCTGCACCGGCTGCCGCCGCCGTCGGCGCCGTCACTCAAGAGCGCGCAGGCGACGCTCTCGATTGCCAAGGGAGACTCCGGCAAGGACGTGCTGACCGCGCTTAAGCCGGACGGCACGCCGGCAGTGGGTGTCGAGCTGAAGTTCGCGTTCGACGCAGGCGGTGCGGGGTTCGAGGTCACCGCGAACGGCGACAGCGTGAAAGCCGATCCGCCGCCGAAGACCGACGCCAACGGCAAGGTCGAGATCGATTGCAAGGCGCTCGACGACACCAGCAAGTCGGTCGTGACCGTCAGCGCGACCATCGACGGCGCGGGCGTGTCCACGAGCCTCACGCTGCAGGCCAAGCCCTGATCCGTCCGATGTGACAATCCGCCCGCGCCGGCCTGCCGGCGCGGGTTAGAGGAGAACACCGATGACCAATCTGCGGGATATCGCCGCCGCGTTCCTCGACAGTCTCGCGGGCGCGCAGCACGAAGCGAACCTGTATTCGAAGCGCCTCGCCGTGAAGTATCGCGAGGATCCGTTGCTCAAGTATTTTCCGGTGCCGAACGGCCTGCTCGACGAAGCGGACGTGACGCTGCGCTTCGCGGTGCCGCCGGGCGCCGATGGCGACGAACGGGCATCGCGGCTCGACGCGGACACGCTGGCGGCCGATGCGCTGCCGTCGCAGGTCGCCGTCGCCGACCTGGCGACGGAGGCCGGCGCACTGCTGCTGCGCGATCTCGCCGGCGCGCTCGGCCGCGTGCGCGGCACGCGCGGTGCGGCCGGTGGGGGCGCCGATCCGGCGCACGACCGGATCGACGCGTTGCGTTCGTCCCGCGTCGTGCGCGAGCTGGGCGGCAACCTGCACGCGTTGCTCGGCGACGCACTGACGCAGGCCATGCGCGGCACGCCGCCGACGCGCGATGCGCTGCGTGCCGGCCTGCTCGACGTCCTTCACGCATCGCTGGACGACGGCCTGGCGGACGTGTTCGACTCGCACGAGCGCGCGGATGCAGGACACACGTCGTTCGAGGGGACAGTCGACGCGAGCTGGGACGCACTGCGCGGGCTGATCGAAGCGGCGGCGGAGCGGCAGCGCGGGATCCAGGCGGAGACCGCGCGCGTGCCGTCGCTCGCGGTGACGCTGGACCCGGCCGCGCTGCAGGGTATTCCATCCGAATTCGTGCAGACGCTGACGCTGCGCGCGAAGCTGCGCAATTACAAGTGGGTGCTCGTCGGCGAAGGCGGCCGCGAGCGCGACGAACTGGTTGTCACGGAGTGATGCCATGACCGATTCCATCAGCCCCGTCGTCGATCTGCAGTACCTGTTCGCCGCGCCGATCGAGGCCGTGATCGAGGCGGACTTCATGGCCGCGCGCCAGTTCGTCCGGTACGTTCGCGAGTTCGGCTTCGTGCGGAAGCCGTCCACCGGCTGCGAGCCGGGAGATCTGGACGACAGCGACTTCGGCGAACTGCGGATGATCACGTTCTTCTATGAACAGGTGCTCGGCAAGGACAAGACCGAATGGCGCCGCGTGCAGGTTCCGGTGCTGTCATTGATCCCGCTGCCGCTGCTCGAAGTGAAGACCGCGACTTTCGATTTCGGCGTGCGCCTGCTGCTTGCCGAGCGCGTGAAGGCGTCGTGCGCGATCCCGCTGCTGCCCGGCGATGCGGACGATGCCGCGCCGCGCCAGTATCGCTGGAGCGCCATGCTCGCACGCGGCCGGCCTGAGGCCGGCGGCCAGACGCGCGAGGACGTGTCGCCGTTTCTCGAGGCGAACATCGGCGCGAAGGTCGAGGTCGGGCAGGCAGGCATCCCGGCCGGTATCGGCAACCTGCTGGCGCTGCTGGGCATGAATATCCAGGTCGGCGGCGCGGGCACCCAGGCCACCGGCGAAGGTGGCGATCACTCCAGGAGGGAGTCATGAAGACGAGCGAGAAGATGCTGAACGACGCACCGGGTTTCATGTGCCCGGTCTGCACGCGCGGGCGGGTGAAGTTGTCGCTGGCGGATTTTCTCGGCAACAGCGAGGTCCGCTGCCCGATGTGCGGCACGCCGTTCCAGATGGACAAGACGGGCTGCGCGGAACTGGTGGATCGGCTGCAGGATCTCCAGGTCGCGCAGCAGAACGTCCGGCTGCTGGAGAAGAAAGCCGACCGGTGAACGCGCCGCCGCGATCTTGCCGCGTCCCGTTGATCGTTGCGCCGCAACAGGCGGCCGGCGCTGCGCCACCCGCCCCGGACGTCCAGCCGGGGCGGCTTGCGTTTGGGGGGATCGGGATTTTTGAAGTAATTTCATTCGGATATTTTTCATACAAAATCCCGGCGGCATATCGGCGTGCCGAAGCGGGGGCGGCGCCGGTCTGCTGCCCATCCACCGTGCCGACGGAAACCAGCCGATGAACCATCGCGTCACGCAGTTGACCGGATTGCGCGCCGTCGCGGTGGCGATGGTCGTGGTCGGACACGCCGAGCACGTGCTGCCCGGCGGCTACACGGGCTGGTACGCGCCGTTGCGACTGATCGCCGACGGCCGGCTCGGCGTGCTGATTTTCTTCGTCCTCAGCGGCTTCCTGATCACCAACGTGTTGCGCGCCGAATTCGCGCGCACGGGCGGCATCGCGCTGACGTCGTTCTACGTGCGTCGCGCGCTGCGGATCTGGCCGGCCTGCTACGTCTATCTCGCGGCGGTCGCGATCGTGGCTTTCGCCGGCTGGTTCGACGTCGACCGCCGGCAGTGGCTGTATGCGGCGCTGCACCTGTGGAACTACTCGGCGTGGTTCGGGCTGACCGGCGACAACACGTTGCATCCCGACGGGGCGTGGTATCTCGGCCATTTCTGGTCGCTCGCGCTCGAGGAACAGTTCTACTGGTTCTGGCCGCTGCTGTTCGTGTACGGCATGCGCCGCGGCGGGACGCGCTGGCTGGCCGCGCTGATCCTGGTCGTGCCGCTCGTGCGCGCCGTCACGTACTTCGTGGCGCCCGCGCTGCGCGGGCAACTCGGGATGATGCTTCACACGGGCGTCGATCCGATCCTGATCGGTTGTTATGCGTCGCTCAACCGCGAACGGCTCGAAGCGTGGATTCGCTCGTGGCGCGGCGGGACGCGCATCGTGACGGCGATCATCGTGGTCGTGCTGATCGGCGGCCCGCTCGCCGAACACCGGTTCGGTGGCTTCTGGAATGCTACGTACGGCGTGACGCTCGAGGCGGCGCTGATCGCGATCGTGATCGTCGTGCTGAATTTCCGCAGCGAATTCTGGTGTGCGCGATGGTTGCGTGCGCAGCCTGTCGTGTTCGTCGGCACGATCTCGTTCAGCCTCTATCTGTGGCAGCAGCCGTTCGCGAATCCGGATCTGCCGGTTGCGCATGCGTTTCCGCTTGGGATCGTGTGGGCGCTGATGGCGGCGACGGCCAGTTATTTCCTTGTCGAGAAACCGTTCCTGCGGCTGAAGGATCGGTATACGGCGCGCGAGATGCGGCGGGGGCGGGAGGAAGCGCGGCTCAGGCCGGCGTCGGGCGAGGCGATCGGGGCGAAGGTGGTGGAGTAGGCGGGCAGGGTGGCCCGCTGTCGTTTTACTTGAAGCGCTTCATCGCGGCCGGCGAATACCAGAAGTTCCGGAACATATCGATCCCGTAGGTCTTGCCGTCGTAGTGGACGGTCGTCCGTGCGGTGCGCTTGCCCGTATCCGAGTATTCGCGGTCCTTGCGCTGCGACTTGGTGATGTGTGCGGTGATCGACAGGTCTGCGAAGCCGTGGCTCGAAGTTTTCTCGACGGCGATCGTCATACGGGCATCTTCGCTGGTCGCGTCGCCGACGCCGGGGCCGCAGGCTTCGCCTTCGACGCTGACCCATCCGGAGAGATTGGTGCCGAACACCGGACGGATGCGGTTGCCTTCGCGTACCCAAAGCGTCAACTCGTTGCTGGCGTCTGCATCGGGGCAACTCGCCCCGCGAGCGCTGCTCGTGAATACGACGCCGAACGCGCGCACGTCAGGCGACAGCCGGTAGGGTGCCGTGTCGATGCGATAGCTGTTCTCGCCGACCTCCGTCGCGGCATCTTCTTCGATTTGCGATTTTTCGGCCGCAACAACCTTGCCGCCTTCAACGAGCGCGACGACCTGCAACTTCCTGCTTTCGTCCGGGTTCCTGCTCTTCGGCAGCGAATCGAACGCGACGGCCGCGATCGTCGTTTCGGGCGCATTCGGCATGACCTTGCAGGCCGCCGCGACGACGAGCCGGTCCGCGTCACGTGTGGCGATGCGGGCGCTCGCGATGCCGGCCCAGCGGGCGATGGCAGTCACGGTGTCGTCGTCGCAAGGCTGGCTGTCGGCGGCGTGAACGATGGGGGAGGCGGCGAGCGCCAGCAACGGGGCGAAATGGAGGATTCTCACGGTCATGATGGAAAGAGGTTCTTCATTGATGTCGTGTATGTCGCTTACCGACGGCGGATTCAACCCGTCGATGCAACGCATCACTACATGGCTCAGACGAGCGGCAGAAAGCGGCCGAATAAGGGCTGACAGCTTGCTCAGTCGTTCAATTCAATGCGATAGCGGAGCGTCTCAGCGAATCCGTAAGCTGCCGGCTTTCTGAAGCGCTCGATCAATACGCCATTGCACGCAGCGATTACCCTCTGCGAGGCGATATTCTCCGGATCAACTGTTAGTTCGACATAGGGCAGGCCTTCTCCCTTTGCTTCGCCCAGCATCAAATCGAGCGCCTGCGTGGCATAGCCGTTGCCCCTCTTCCACGGCACGACCGAGAAGCCGATATGTCCGAGTACGTACGACGGCAATTCGGCGGTTCCGGCCTGCCAACGAAATCCGATTGCGCCGCTGAAATCACCGTCCCATATCCAGCGGACAATGCTCGGGAGCCGCGCGACAGTCGAGCCATCGGGTAAGGGAATCGGACCGCCCGATGCAGTTGGATCGTCCAGTCCGTCCACGAATCGCTCAGCATCTACGTCAATAGCGTCCAATTGTTCGCGCGCAGCGATCTCCTTACGGACGTTGTCGGGCGACCATCCTGCCTCAAGCGCCGCAACGTAGCTCGGCAGCAAGGCGGTCGTAGGTCTCAACAGTTTGATTGCGCTCATGCTGATCGGTGCGTGTCTGGGAAGATGATTGCCAACAGTTTAATCGGCGGCGTCGAGCATCTCAAAATGGCCGACCGCCGCCTGATGCGGTCGGCCGAACCCGACCGGAAGAGACACTCAACTTTCCGTGAAGCGGACGCTAGCGCCATGTTGCGCTGCGTGTGTTCATGGGTAAATCGACTTAGAATTACGCCTCACACTTCGAAAGAGCGCCTGATGGTCACAGTCCGCGCACTCAGCGGCGATTCGGATAACGATTACGCGAACGTATCGCGCGTCTTTATCGAAGCCGCCTCTTATACTCAACTGGTCGAAGGACGGTCACCCTCCAAAGAAGATGTTGATGATTTCTTCTACGGCAAGCCTGCAGGCAAAGATGGGGGAGATAAATCAGTCTTCGGCTTTTACGTCGGGCCAGACATGGTTGGCTGTGCCGACGTGATTCGCGCATATCCAACTGACGACTGCATCTGGATCGGACTGCTGTTATTTTCCGATGCGTACCAGCGTCGTGGTTACGGAAAGACTGCGTTGGCGTTGCTCGATGCTATGGCGCGTGAGTGGGGCTTCCGCAGGGCGCAACTCGCGGTCGTTTCAACGAATCCGCGTGCGTTCGCATTTTGGCAGCGCGAGGGATTCGAGGAAATCAGACGGACGACCAATCAGCGATTTCTCGGCGAGCTGATCGTCATGGAGCGACCCATTCCGTAGCTGCGTCGAATGGCTCAAACTGGCGGTGGTTTGATGCAGTACAGGCGGAAATTGGCGGCCGCTCCTGACCGGAAACTGCCCGATATGCCCGGCGGAGTAGCTGACAAGAAGCGCCCAGGGCGAGGGCGTCGCGGTCGGCGCTTTTTGGTTCGTTGAGCGAAACCCTCTCTCTAATATCCGCCGACCTGGTGATGCTGTCTTCATCTGGCGCTGCGCTAATCATGGCTCAATTGCTTGAGCCACGCGTTCAATTCACGCGTACGATCACGTGTTCTGTCGATTTCGCAAGTCAGTAGATCAAGATTACGATCTGCGCCTGCCTCGTTTATCAGATACCAAGCGGTACACTCTTTATCGAGAAAGCGGACCCATTGACGCTGAGCCTCGACGAATTTCGTCTTGAGTGCCGGATAGTCGACGTACTCGTCACGCGGCCGAGATATCGACTTCAAAACCTTTTGGTAAGTGCGGTTCAACTCGTCATCCGCTTGCTGAAATTCGTCTTGACTACGCTGCAGCAAGCACTCGGGCGCCACGCTGTCAGGTGCGCAGCTCTGTGCCTGTGCAGAGGTGAACCACGATAATGTCAGCGCCATGGCGACCCCGAGCGCTGCGCAACGACGGCCGGATGCCGATGCGTGGATATGCATTCTTGCTCCCACTGCTGTTTTTTCATTCATGTGGCGATCGGAGTAATTCTGGCGTCGATCGTGGTCGACAGCGCCGACTGAAGTACATATCGTTGGCTTGCTTTAAACAAGCACGGTCAACTTTGTAAAAGCCGATTGTCAACGAACGACTCGGTCATGTCGAGTGACTGATAATGGCTGCGGGCTCAACCGTCCGGAGTTTCCGAAAAATCCGCAAAGAATAAAAAAGGCCCTTCCGAGAAGGGCCTTTCATGGACGAAGGTACGAGCGACGCTTACCGCGTCAGCGCCGTAAACCCTTCCAGCAACCGATCGACATCAGTCGCCTGAATCGCGCCCATCGTCGAAATCCGGAACAGTTCCTTCGACAGCCCGCCTTGCCCCGCGTAGATCACGAAACCACGCGCCTTCAAGCCGTCATGCAACGTCTCGTACGTCACACCCTGCGGCAACCGATACGCGCGCAGCACGACCGACGATTCACCTTCCGGCAGCACGAGCGGCATCCCGCGCGCCGCCAGTCCGGCCTGTGCCTGATCGGCGAGCGCCTTGTAATGCGCATGATGCGCACGCCAGCCGCCAGCCTCATCAAACTCGCGCAGCGCCTCGACGAGCGCGTAATACGCGTGCACGGAAGGCGTGAACGGCGTATTCCGCTGATCCTGCAGCTTTGCCAGGCGACCGAGATCGAGGTAGTAAGTGCGGCTTGCAGCCTTCGCGAGCGCGCTGCGCCGCACGATCACGAACGCCGCGCCCGGCACGCCGTGCAGGCACTTGTTCGCGGTGGCGGCAACCGCGTCGATGTCGCCGCCGGCGAAGTCGATCGCTTCCGCGCCGAAGCTGCTGACGCCATCGACGAGCATCTTCACACCACGCGAACGGCACACCCCGGCAATCGCGCCGAGATCGTTCAGCCGGCCCGTCGTCGTCTCGTGATGAATCACGGCGACATGCGAGTACCCACCCGCATCGAGCCGTGCGGCGATCTGCGCGAGATCGGGCGCCTGCATCCACTCATGCTTCAGCACCTCATGCGCGATCCCGTACTGCGTCGCGATCTGCGTGATCCGCTCGCCGTACACGCCGTTCTCGATCACCAGCAGCTTGCCGTCCTGCGGCACGAGGGCCGCGATCATGCTTTCCACGGCGGCCGTGCCCGAACCCGTCATCAGCGCGGCGGTCCATTCGGCCGGATCGAGCTCGTACGCGGCAACGAGGCGCGCACGTGCTTCGTCCTGCAGATCGAAGAATTCGCTTTCGCGATGGCACAGGTCGGGTTGCAGCAGGCTGCGGCGCACGCGTTCGGTGAGCGTGACCGGGCCGGGGTTCAGCAGCAGCATCAATGGGCTCCTTCAACGTGGGCTTCGGTCTGCGCGGCGCCGATGTGCCGCATCAGACGGGTCTTGACCTCGACCGGCGTGACGGTCGGGCGGGGCAGGCCGTCGGGCACGCCGGTGCGGATCGCCAGGCGCACGAACTGCGCACCGTCGCTTGACCCGGCCAGCGCCGTATCGAGTACGTCGAGCGTGTCGCCTTCGACCGCCGACGCGTAGCCGCACGCCGCCGCGACACCCGCGAACGACACGTGCTGCGACACCGTTGCCTGGCCGCCCGTCGATTCGTGCGCGCCGTTGTCGAGCAGCACGTGCGTGAGGTTCGCCGGGCCGTAGGTGCCGAGCGTCGCGAACGCGCCCATGCGCATCAGCGCGGCGCCGTCGCCGTCGACCGCAACGACCTTCAGGTCGGGTCGCGCGAGCGCGAGGCCGAGCGCGAGCGGCGTCACGCAGCCCATCGAACCGACCATGTACAACTGGTTCGGGCGATCGTCGATCGCGTAGAGTTCGCGGCCGCAGAAGCCGGTCGATGCAAGCACGACGGTCGAATCGACCGGCGTGTGCGCGATCACGCGCTGCAGCGCGTCCTGGCGGCTCGGCCAGGCTTCGGCCGACGCGGCGCGCGACGACGATTGCGCGACGACATGCGTGCGCGGCCTGGCTGCCGGGTTTGCCTTCAGCTCATACGGCGCGACGCTGCCTTTCTGCATCACGAGCGCGTACGGGCGGCCCGTCGCGTCCATGTGCGCGATCGCGCGGTCGAGTGCCGGGCCGACCTGTTCGGGGTCGGTCGGGAACGTCTCCCACGGGATCTCCATCGTGTCGAGCATCGCGGGCGTGATCGGGCCCATCAGCGCGTGCTGCGGCTCGTCGGATACACCCGGCTGGCCGCGCCACGTGACGATCAGCAACTGCGGCAGGCGGAACGTCCAGGTCAGCGACGTGAGCGGGCTCACCGCGTTGCCGAGCCCCGAGTTCTGCATCATCGCGATGCCGCGCTTGCCGCCGAGCGTCGCGCCCGCGATCAGCGCGACCGCGTCGCCTTCGTTCGCGGCCGACACGTAATTCAGCGTCGGGTCCTGCAGCACGTAATTGATGAACGGCGTCAGGTACGAGCAGGGCACACCCGCGTACCAGTCGAAACCGCGCTCGCGCGCGGCCTCGACGAACTGTGCCGCTTCGATCATTGCGCGCCCCCGTTGCCGGTGCCCGGTTCGGACAGCGGCGTCTGGCCGTGCGCGAAGTCGCCCGCGCGGCGGAAGTCTTCGAGATCGTTCACACCGCGCCAGTGGCCGTGTACGTACTGCACCTCGATCTTCTCGCCGGCGGCGATCAGTTCGTTGAGCAGCGACGGGATGTCGAGCGTGTCGAAATCGTCGCGCGCCTGCAGCGTCGCGAGCATCGCCTTCAGGCGCTCGACACCGGCACCGCGCACGTTCAGCAGGCCGATCCAGCGGCCGTGCGGCGTGCCCGTGGCGACGTCGCTCGATACGCGTTGCAGGTAGGTCTTCTGGCCGAACAGGCCGCGATCGTCCGCCGCCGAGCACAGCGCGAAATCGCGCACGCTCTGGTTGGTTTCCGTCAGCGACGAATCGACCACCACGCTGAACTCGGCCTCGCTCTCCGCGAGGTCGCGCACGATGTAGCTGCGGAACAGCAGGTCGCCGTACGAGATCACGGTGTCGCCGGTCAGGCGTTCGGCCGCACATGCGAGCGACGCGAGTTCGCCCGTTTGCGCATGGCGCTCGTTGACCACGAGCTTGATGCCCGACGTGTCGATCGCGTCGGCGCGATAGCCGCCGACCACGGTGATGTCGTTCACGCCGTGCGTCTTGAAGCCGTCGACGAGCCAGCGCAGCAGCGGCTTGCCGGCGACCGGCAGCATGACCTTCGGCTTGTCTTCGGTCACGGCTTCGAGGCCCTTGCCGCGGCTCGCGGCGAGCACGATCGCCGCGTTCGACGCGCGCGACGACGACGACAGGTAGATGCGCTCGGCCGCCGAGTACTCGTCGGCATCCTGCAGGCGGAAGATCTCGTTGACCGATGCCACGCGGTCCTCGACGTTGATCAGCGTTTCGCTCTCGTGGATCTCGCGCGCGGTCGCCTGCATCGCGGACGCCGACGCGCGGATCAGGTGGTTCGCCCAGATCACGGTGCTGATGCCGGCCTGGCGGAACACGTCGGTCGGCGTGCTGTAGTACTTGGTCGGCACGATCACGAGCGGCGCCTTGCCGCTCCATTCGCGCGCGAACTGCAGGATCTCGTCCGGGCGCGACAGCTTGCTGTGGATCAGGATCGCGTCGGCGCCGGCTTCCGCGTACGCGTTTGCGCGACGCAGTGCCTCGTCCATCCCCCAGCCTGCGATCAGCGCTTCGACACGCGCGACGATCGAGAAGTCGGGATCGGTCTGCGAATCCTTGCCGGCCTTGATCTTGCCGCAGAACTCGTCGATTTCCGCGAGCGGCTGGCGCTCGCCGCCGATGAAGCTGTTGGTCTTCGGGAACTGCTTGTCCTCGATACAGACGCCGGCGATGCCGCGCTGCTCGAGCTTCTTCACGAGGCGGCGCACGTTGTTGAAGTTGCCGTAGCCGGTGTCGCCGTCGAGCAGGATCGGCAGGTCGCTCGCGTCGGCCATGAATTCGAGCACGTCGACGACCTGCGTCCAGCTCGCTTCGTTGTTGTCGCGCACGCCGAACTGCGCGGAGATCGCGAGGCCCGATGCCCAGATGCCCTTGAAGCCGGCTTCGCGGACGATCCGTGCGGACAGGCCGTTGTGCGCTTCCATCAGGAATTCGAGGTCGCTGCTGACGAGCATGCGGCGCAGGCGTGCGCTGCGCGATTCGGTGAAGTTGGGTTCGCGTGCGTTCATCGTGCGACTCCTGCGGTGGTGCGTTGAATCAGGGGGAGGATTTCTTGGGTGGCGCGGGCGACGTCGTTCGGGAAGTCGATCTCGATCCACGGCGAGCCGGTGACGTCGGCGACGTCGAACGAATGACCGCCTTCGAGCAGCAGGTCGCGCACGGCTTCCTCGTGCGGCATGTTCGCGCGGCCGCTGTCGACGTAGCCCGCGACGATCGTCGCGAGGCGGCGCGCGGTGCCTTCGGTGAAGCGGAAGAAGCCGACCGATTCGCCGATCGTGTCGTATTCGAGGTCGACCGCGAGCTGCTTGCGCAGCTCGACCGGCACGCCGTTCTTCAGGCACAGCTTGACGGGTTCGTCGCCGGCCTCGAAGTCGCGGTCGATCAACAGGCGATCGACCGCCTTGTCGGCATCGGCCACCAGCGCGTGCAGGATGTTCTCGTCATACAGCACGTCGGCGTCCATCAGCAGCACGTCGCCGCCGCGCGTCATCGCGTCGGCGACGGTATGCACGGTCAGCACGCTGCCGAGGTCGTAGCGTTCGTTGATCACGATCTCGGCCTGGCGGCCGAGGCGCTTCAATTCCTGCTCGACCTTCCCGGCCTGGAAGCCGAGCCCGAGCACGATTTCGTCGACGCCCGCGGCATCGAGCACGCGCAGATGGCGCTCGAGCAGCGACACGTCGTCGAAGCGCAGCAGGCACTTCGGGAACTGTGCCTCGGGCGGTTGTTGCAGGCGCAAGCCGAGGCCTGCCGCAAGAATGATGGCTCGCATGGGTTCTCCAACCAAAAAGCCGGCGGATCTGAACGATCAGTCGGCGAGCGGCTGCGGCGCACGGCGCCGCTGCCAGTTTCTTTCACTGAAATGCAGATAGAGCAGGCCGGGCAGGCCGAGCGCGAGTTCGCGCGCGCGCTTCGCGAGCGACAGCGCGAGCGCCGCGTCGGGCGGCAGTCCGACCAGCGGCGCGAGCAGCAGGTAGCCGCCTTCCTGCGCGCCGAGCGAGCCCGGGATCGCGAAGGCCGCGCCACGAATGGCCTGGCCGACGCTCTCGAGCAGCAGCGCGTCGAGCCAGCTCACCGGGTGCCCGAGGAAGTGCAGCGCGAGCCACACTTCCGCGGTGCCGACGATCCAGCCGACGAGACTCAATGCGAACGTCTTCGCGACCTTCGCACGATCGCGGTACAGCGCGCCGACCGCGTCGTCGATTGCGTCGGCGCGGGTCGCCAGCGACGACCAGTCGCGCGGGCCGAGCAGCTTCGACGCGAGGCGCAGGCCACGGCCGAACAGCCCGCGCCGCTGCGCGACGTAGAACAGCGCGGCGAGGGCGCCGAGCACGCCGGTGGCGATCAGCGCGGGCGTGCGCAGATGCGCGACCGATTCGTGCGTGGCGTACAGGCTGAACGCGGCGATGCCGATCAGCGCGAACGCCATTTGCGAGAGCGCCTGCATCGTCGTGCTGACGGTGACGGCGGCCGCCGCGTCGGCCATCCGCGTGCCGCGCTGCGCGAGGTGGCGCACCATCAGCACGGGGCCGCCGATCTGCCCGGCGGGCAGCAGGCTGTTCACCGATTCGCCGACCCAGCGCGCGCGCAGCGCGTTGCGGAGTTCGGCGCCGGGCTGGCCGTGGCGGAACATCACGGAGATCGCCATCGCGTCGATCACGAGCGGCACGACGTGGAACGCCGCGACGAGCGCGAGCCCCCAGCCGGCCGCGAGGAACGTGGACGCGACCGCGCCGACGCCCTGCCAGGCGAGGAGTGCGACGAAGAGTGCGGTCCCGAGGGACAGCAGGATCAGGCCGGCGCGTGTCATGACCCGGTCGGGCGTCGCGTCGCCAGTTGCTTGAACACCTGGCGGAAGCCGAAATACGCGATCGCGTCCTTCATGTTCGAGATGAAGCGCTTCCACGGGCGCATGCCGGGGTTCGTCACGTATTCGAAGGTGAGCGACACGCGCATCTCGTTCTGGCCCAGCGGCGTGATGCGGTGGCGCAGCTTGTCGCCGTCGAACAGCACGATGCCACCGTCGGCGATCTGGACGGAGCCCGGTTCGTCGGCGACGTCCGGATTGCGCGTGTGCAGCTCGTAGTCGAGCCGGCACGACGATTCGTCGATCACGCCGATCAGCAGCGTATAGCGGCGGCCGTCGTAGTACGACGTGTCGTAATGCCAGCCGATGTGGTCGCCGGGCTTCGTGTAGTAATACAGCGCATACGCGTGCGGATCGTCGTCCGGCGACAGCATCAGCTTGTCGCCCGTGACCTTCTCCAGGAAGGAGATGAGCGCCTTCGAGCGATACAGCTCGGCGATGTACGGCGCCTGCTCGTCGATCGTATGGCGGCTGACGCTGCCGCCCTGCTTGTGGCCGGGCAGGTAATTGCGGTTCAGGCCGGCCTGCATCGCGCGGGCCGCCGCCGCGAGCTTCGCGTGCGCGTCGGCCGGCAGGAAGGCGTCGAGGTACAGGAACGAGCCCTGGCGCGTGTAGTCGCCGCGCAGGCGGTCGAGGTCGAGCGAACCGACGCAGTCGGCCACGGTGCGATCGGGATCGGCGGCCGCCGCGCGCGCAGGCGCGGGGCGTGCCGGGCTCAGCACGGAGTCGTCGCGCGTGCTAGGAGTCATTTGGAAGCCTGGATTTCAGTTGGATTCTGCGCGACGTTGCCGCGCCGGACGATGCGCCACCAGTCGATCACGACCCATGCGGCGAAGAGCGGGGCGCCGATCGACGCCGCGAGCAGGAACGGTTCGACGCCGTCGAAGAGCGTCACGAGCGGCAGCAGGTACAGCACGTCTTCGGTTTCGAAGCCGCCGGCGAACGCCTGCTTGGTGCCGGCCTTGCCGGCGATCGATTCGATCCGCATGCGCAGGAAGAAGATCAGCGCGACGGCGGCGCCGGCCACCGCGCCGAGCAGCACCGGCGACGCGGCCATCTGGCCGCCCTGGGCGACGATGCCGAGGCCCATGCTGACGAACAGCGCGATCGTGACGAGCGCGTCCGCCGCGAGGTCGTAAAAATGACCGATCTTGCTGGATTTCCCGCTGATGCGGGCGAGCTCGCCGTCGGTGTGGTCGACG
This sequence comes from Burkholderia sp. ZZQ-2, assembly GCF_050768715.1. NCBI lineage: Bacteria > Pseudomonadati > Pseudomonadota > Betaproteobacteria > Burkholderiales > Burkholderiaceae > Burkholderia > Burkholderia sp. ZZQ-2. The sequence continues at coordinate 81,449 of NZ_LDVA01000297.1, forward strand.
AAGTTCGACAGCACGATCAGGAACGCGCCGGCATTGCTCCAGCCGAAGCCGCCGTGCGCGAGGCACCAGGCGCCGGCGAGGCCGATCAGCAGACGAACGGTGGTGAGGTGATTCGGGGTGACGGGCGTGTCGACGAGCGGTCGGACAAGCGAGCGCGCGAGCCGCGCATCCCAGGTGCGTGGCAGGGGCGGTTCGGAACGTGTGGCGGTTTTTCTTTGGTCCATCGGCGAAATATATACGGAATTGTAATTTGTTGCTTTTTATTCGATCAATGTCCTGACATGAGCGAGTGTTACCGCGTCTTGCAACGATCGGCCGACCGAAAAGCGCGTGCGCGAAAGGGCGGCCGAACGGGGCGGCGGGATCCGTATTCCAGTGTGGTTCGCGTCGCGCGCCTGTCAAGGGCGGACGGGCCTCACAGGCCGGTGCGGCGGTGTTTTTCGCGCTTCCCGGCGCGCGACGCGCGGCGCGTGCGAGCTTGACGTGCGTCAGGCCGGCACAACCGGCATCGGGTGACAATTGGCCGCGCCGGATGCGGCATCGACCATTGCCGATCGACAGGCGATGAATCGCAATGAAAATCCGTCGATTGATGTGTGCGGATTGGTGATCGTCGACCGATCGTTGTGTCCGATGCTTTCGTGCACCTTTCACGTGCATTCGAATTGAACGGGGCGCCTGTCACAGAACGGCCGTTCGATACGCGGCAAATCCGGCAACGATCTTTTTCATACGGCGGACATTTCGCGGCGACCGCCTCTGAGATACTCCGACCATGCCTGTGGTGCCGGCCGCCCGTCGCGGCCACAAGGGCTTCATGTCGCTCAGGAGACACCCCCAGCGACGTCAACGACAGACCAAAGCATCAGAATCCAGCCATGTCTTCATCACGCATCCTCGCTCCCGCCCTGCGTTCGCTCGTCCGCACCGCCGACGAAGCCGCCGCGCTGATCCGTCCCGGCATGACCGTCGCCATGAGCGGCTTCACGGGGTCGGGCTATCCGAAGGCCGTTCCGGCCGCGCTCGCCGCCCACATCGACGCGGCGCACGCGCGCGGCGAGGACTTCCGGATCAACGTGCTGACGGGTGCGTCGACCGCACCGGAACTCGACGGCGCGCTCGCCCGCACCAACGGCATCTCGATGCGCCTGCCGTACCAGTCCGACCCGACGCTGCGCGACAAGATCAACGGCGGCGAAGTCGACTACCAGGACGTCCACCTGAGCCACGTCGCGCAATACGCATGGTTCGGGCTGTACGGCGATCTCGATGTCGCGATCGTCGAAGTCGCGGGCATCCGCGAGGACGGGCTGCTGATTCCGTCCGCCTCGATCGGCAACAACAAGACATGGCTCGAACGCGCGAAGCACGTGATCCTCGAAGTCAACTCGCGCCAGCCGCTCGGCCTCGACGGGATGCACGACGTCTATTACGGCACCGCGCTGCCGCCGCACCGCAAGCCGATTCCGCTGACGAAAAGCGACGACCGGATCGGCGAGCCGTACCTGCGCTGCCCGGCCGACAAGATCGTCGCGATCGTCGAGACGGATGCACCGGATCGCAGCAACGCGTTCTCCGCGCCGGACGCCACCTCGAAGCAGATCGCGCACCAGCTGATCGATTTCCTGCGCCACGAAGTGAAGCGCGGCCGCCTGCCGGAAAACCTGCTGCCGCTGCAGTCGGGCGTCGGCAACATCACGAACGCGGTGCTCGCGGAGCTCAGCTCGGCCGGTTTCTCGAACCTGACCGCGTACACCGAAGTGATCCAGGACGGCATGCTCGACCTGCTCCAGGACGGCACGCTGAGCTTCGCATCGGCCACCGCGCTGTCGCTGAGCCCGGCCGCCGTGCAGCGCTTCGCCGACGAAATCGCGACGTTCCGCGAGAAGATCGTGCTGCGCCCGCAGGAGATCAGCAACCATCCGGAACTCGTGCGCCGTCTCGGCTGCATCGCGATGAACGGGATGATCGAGGCCGACATCTACGGCAACGTGAACTCGACGCACGTGATGGGCACGAAGATCCAGAACGGCATCGGCGGCTCGGGCGACTTCGCGCGCAACGGCTACCTGTCGTGCTTCATGTCGGCGAGTACCGCGAAGGGCGGCGCGATTTCGCGGATCGTGCCGATGGCGAGCCACGTCGACCATACCGAGCACGACGTCGCGGTGGTCGTCACCGAGCAGGGCCTTGCCGACCTGCGCGGCCTGTCGCCGAAGCAGCGTGCACGCAAGGTCATCGCGACCTGCGCGCATCCCGACTACCGGCCGATGCTCGAGGATTACTTCGAGCGTGCGTCGCGCGAGAGCTTCGGCAAGCACACGCCGCACCTGCTCGCCGAGGCGCTGTCGTGGCACGAGCGGTACGTGCGTACGGGGACGATGAAGGCCTGACGGTTCGGCCTGCGACGGGCGCGCGCCCGTCGCATCGTCAATCCATCGCCGCATGCGCGATCTCCACGCTCGCCGTTTTCTGCGGCGGGCGGATCAGCAGCAAAAGCGGAATCATCAGCAGCGTCGCGACGAACATCAGCTTGAAATCGTTCAGGTAGGCGATCATCGATGCCTGCTGGTTGATCGTGCGGTCGAGCAGCGCGAAGTCGAGACGGCTGCCGGCCATCGCCTGCACGGCCGGGTTGAACGGCGTGATCTGCGCGGCGAGATCGGCGTGCGACACCTGCGTGTTGCGCGTCATCAGCGTCTGCACGATCGAGATGCCGATACTGCTGCCGATGTTGCGCATCAGGCTGTAGGTGGCCGTGCCGTCCGCACGCAGGTCGGGCGGCAACGTCGAGAACGACAGCGCGCTCAGCGGCACGAACACGAGCCCCAGCCCGAAGCCCTGCACCACGCCCGGCCACACGATGTCCGCTTCGGACAGCACGACCGTGTACTGCATCATCTGCCATAGCGCGAGCGCGGAAATCGACAGCCCCGCGAGCAGCAGCATCCGCGCATCCACGTATTTCAGCAGCCTGCCGACGAACAGCATCGCGATCATCGTGCCGGCGCCGCTCGGCGCGGTGACGAGGCCCGTCGTCGCGACCGGGTAGCCCATCAGGTTCTGCAGCATCGGCGGCAGCAGCGCGCGCGTCGCGTACAGCACCGCGCCGACCACGAAGATGAACAGCGTGCCCGTCGCGAAGTTCGGGTCGCGCAGCAGTTCCGACTTGAAGAACGACGCCTTGCCGACGGTCGCGGTATGCACGAGGAAGAACGCGAAGCTGAGCGCCGCGACGATCGCCTCGATGCGGATCTCGTACGAGCCGAACCAGTCGAGCTGTTCGCCGCGGTCGAGCATCGCCTGGAACGCGCCGATCGCGAGCGCCAGCGTCGCGAAGCCGAACGCGTCGAATTTCACGTGCGGGCGCGGCGCGCGGGCGGGCAGGAAGGTCATCACGCCGGCCAGCGCGAATGCGCCGATCGGCACGTTGATGAAGAACACCCAGCGCCAGTTGTAGCTGTCGGTGAGCCAGCCGCCGAGCGTCGGGCCGAGGATCGGGCCGACCATCACGCCCATCCCCCAGATCGCCATCGCCTGGCCCTGCTTCTCGCGCGGGTTGATGTCGAGCAGGATCGACTGCGACAGCGGCACCAGCGCGGCGCCGAACACGCCCTGCAGCAGGCGGGCGCCGACAATCTGCACGAGTGTCTCGGACAGCCCGCACAGCGCGGATGCGACCGTGAAGCCCGCGATCGACACGATCAGCAGCCGTTTCACGCTGAGCCGGTCGGACAGCCAGCCGGTGAGCGGTGTCGCGATCGCCGCCGCGACGATGTAGGAGGTCAGCACCCACGTGATCTCGTCCTGCGATGCGGACAGCGTGCCTTGCATGTGCGGCAGCGCGACGTTCGCGATCGTGCTGTCGAGGGTCTGGATCAGCGTGGCGAGCATGATCGACAGGGTCAGCATCGGCCGGTTCAGGGCGGGTGAGGCGGGGGCGTCGGCGGCGGGGTTCAAGCGGGTGTCTCCATGGGGCGGTCGCCGTGGGCGGCGATCCGGTATCGCTGGAATTATAAGCACGCTTATTATAGATCCGCTTATCGCCTGGCCGCGAGCGATGGGCGGCCGTCGGCTTGACCCTATAATCCCCGCATGGACAAGACCTACGAGAACCGGATCGGCTACCTGATTTCTGACGTGGCCCGCCTGAACGGGCGCCTGTTCGACCGGCGCGCGAAGCGCATCGGGCTGACGCGCGCACAAAGCCGCGTGCTCGCATACCTGACGTGGAAGGGCGAGATGAATCAGGCGCGGCTCGCGGAATGGCTCGAGATCGCGCCGATCTCGCTTACCCGGTTGCTCGACCGGATGGAAAGTTATGGCTGGATCGAACGCGTCGCGAACGACGACGATCGCCGTGCATTCGTGATCCGGCTGACCGACAAGTCGCGCGAGATCTTTCCGCAGATGCTCGAAGTGGGTGACACCGTCGTCGACGACGGTTTGCGCGGCTTCACGCCCGACGAGCGCGATACGCTGGTGCGGCTGCTCGGGCGCGTGCGCCACAACCTGATCGACTGCGGCGGGGAGTGATGGGCAGCGTCATCCGGGCCGGCCGGATGAACGGGTTGACCGCTACGGGAATACCGGGTGGTCGTGCGCAGGCGTGCCACGTTGGCCCGTATGACGGCATGGGCGTGGTCATTGCCGTTGCCGTTATGTCGGCGCGGCCATCACTCGGCTCGCGCGGGACAAAGCGCCCGCCACACTTCGACGAAGCGCTTGTGCGGGCGTCGACGTCGGCTCCGTGGAGCCGGCGCTACCCGTCAAGGCTTCGGCAAGACGGTGTGCTCAACGGGGCAGCGCTGCCAGCGTGAACGCCGCCAGATAAAGCCCCACGCCATACGACAGATGCGCGATGACACTGCGCCGGCGCGCGACGCCCGGGTGCGGCGTGCGCGACGCCGCGATGCCGAGGCCGAAGGCGGGCTGCATCACGAAGAACGGCGCGACCACGCTGGCGATGCCGGCGACGAGCGTGGGGAGCGGTGTCGGTGTGCCGATCCATGCCGTGCCCGCGATCGCGACGGGCAGCGCCGCGTACGCGATGCCGATCGCGTAATGCGCGATCCAGCCGAGCGTGCGTTCGCCTGGCACGGGCGGCGCGGCGGCGATCGACACATGCCGGAACCGGCCTTGCATCATGTGACTGATCCAGCGGCCGACCAGCGCATAGTCGAGCGACGGAATGCCGAATGCACGTCGGCGCAACAGCGCCCACAGATCCATCACGAGCGTGGCGCCCGTGCCGATCAGCAACAGGTTGAGCAGGACATCGGACAGGCTCATCGCGAACCACCGGCGCGGAGGGCGACGGCTGCGCGGCGCAGCGGGATACAGCGTGGATTCGGCGGTTTCATGGCAGTCAGGGCTTGTCTTTATGGAGTCGAGCGCCTATCTTGCAACCTCAAGTTCACTTGAGGTCAAGCATGAGTCGGCTGGACATTGCGGATGTGGCGCGGCGCTCGGGATTGCCCGCGTCGACGCTGCGCTACTACGAGGAAAAGGGGCTGATCGTCCCGATCGGCCGCCACGGGCTGCGGCGGCAATACGACGAGTCGGTGCTGGAGCGCCTGGCACTGATCGCGCTGGGCCGCGAGGCCGGTTTTTCGCTCGACGACATCCTCGCGATGGTGGACACGGGCGGCCTGCCTGCGATCGATCGCGCGAAGCTCGACAGCAAGGCCGACGAACTCGACCGCACGATCCGCCGTCTCGGCGCCGTGCGCGATGCGCTGCGGCACGCGGCCGTGTGCCCGGCGGTGAACCATCTCGAATGCCCGTCGTTCCAGAAGCTGCTGCGCATTGCCGCGCATCGCAATCCGGCGCGTCGCGCGAAGGGGGAGGGCGCATAGGTGTAGCGGGCCTGCGCGATGTGCGGGTGGCATCAGCAGTCCGGCGGCAGGGCGGCGGCGCCGCCATTTCCGGCCGGAATTCGAAAACGAAAGCAGGAACAACGGGGTTGACGCGTGTCGTTATTGCTTGCGCCATTGCTGGTGCTTTATGTGCTTCCGGCCGCGTACGCGGCATCGAAGGTCGGGCCGCACTACGGATTTCTCGCGGGGTGCGCGACGATGGCGGTCGTGCTGGCGGCGCAGACAGCCCTGCTGGCGTGGGGAACTGCCTGGGTGAAGCGACGGCGTGGGGGTATCGGGCAGCCCGAGACGGCCGCGCAGGCCGTACCGGCCGACAGTCCGGACGACGAACCGGCTGACGGCGCCGAAGACCCGCCCGACGTACCGCTTCGATACGGCGAGCATGCACGATTCAAGCAAGTGGATCCGATGGCTGGCGACGCGCGCTCCGACGTCGCGCGCTATTTCTACGACAACGCGAAGCAGGCGATCGAATCGTATGTGGACGTCGAGACGGGGCACGGCGATTCGGGCGCGTCGATGGTGTCGATGGCCGAACTTGCCGTCGAGGATGGGGGGCCGGCCGCGCCGCCTGACCACACGCTGACCGTGTTCGTGTCGAACGACGGCGCATGGTCGGGGTTCCGCGTGGGCGACGACAGCTTCCGCTTCCGTCACGGCGCGATCACGAGATTGCGGCTCACGCGGGTGATACCGATACGCTGGAAGGGCGGCTACACGGTGACGTTGTGGTTCGATGTGCCGAACCGGAAAAGCGGCGCCGATTACGTGTCGTATTCGACCTGGTTCGATCTCGCGGTGGAATATTCCGGTCGCCGCACACGCGCGCTCACTCATGCCTGTCGCGAGATCGCGTCCGTGCTCGGCGTGGCGTTCGACGTCGACGAAACCTCCGACGACTGACTGACTCAGCCCGCGTAGTACACGCGGCACTCCTGCTCGCGCCCGCGTACGATGCGCTTGCCGACGAGCGAGCCGACCGTTTCGGTGAAGACGGTGCGCTGGTGTTCGCGCTGCCCGGCGTCGTAGAAATAGAGCGAGACCCAGTCGGTCGGGCGGGAGGCCTCCGGCGTGCGCATCGCGGCAAGCAGGCACAGTGCCGTGAAATGCCAGCCGCCCTTGGTCATGTGCATCACGGGCGACGGCACGTAACCGTCCACGTTCAGGCGCCGATGCGCGAGCGTCGGCAACACGCCGGCGGCGGCCTTGTTGCGGTACAGGCGGTCGATGTAGAGCAGCAGTTCGACGGGGGGCTCGGTGCCGGGGCCGGCGTCCTGCACGTGGCCCTGCCAGCGCCGGCGGCGGCTCAGCACGTCGTCGAGCGCGGTGCGGATGCCGGCTGCGCGCCGCGGTCCGACGCCCGAGATCGTTTCGAGCTGGCCGTTGCGGGCCGCGCGTTCGAGCTCCTCGAGCGTATCGATGTGAAGCAGGTCGTGAATGCGTAACGCGAGCGCGTGGCCGATACCCGGCACCGCTTCGAATGCGGAGGTGCGTACGGCGTCGCCGCACAGCCGGTCGAGCTGCCGCCAGCGCCCGGTCACCAGCAGCTCGGCAATCGCCTGGGCGACGCCCGTGCCGATCTCGGGCAACGTACCGAGCGCATCGACGCCGCCGGACTCGAACAGCGTGCGGATGTCGAGGTCGAGCGCTTCGACCGTGCCGGCCGACGCGCGGTACGCGGCGACCCGGTAAGGATTCGCGCCCTGGTCAGCCAGCCGTTGCGCGGCCTCGCGCAGGCAGGCCGCGATATGCCGGTTTTCCTCGTACGTTTGGCTGGCGCTCGTCTGCATCGCGAGGGACCCGGGGAAGCACAAACGGAATGGACACGGCGAACGATGCGCCGGTCGGCTTTTCATCATTGTCGCGACACGCGTTGAAGAAAACTTGACGCACGTCAATAGCAAACGTAGCACAGGTGCGAGGTGCACGGTCGTGCCGGTAGGGGCACGACCGTGCGTCGCGTGATGCGGTCACGCGTCGAGAAACGACTGCGCGTTCTCGGCCTCGGCGGCCGTGCGCAGCGCGGCGAGCGCCCGTTTCTCGATCTGGCGCACGCGTTCGCGCGACATGCCGGCGTCGTGCGCGATCGCATCGTAGGTATCGGGCTCGGCGCCGCCGAGACCGAACCGCCGGCGCAGCACGTCGGCCTCGGCCGGCGTGACCGACCGGAGCAGCGACCGCACACACTCGCGCATGCGCGTGTCCGCCAGTTGCTCGAACGGGCTGGCCGACGCCTGGTCCTCGATCAACTCCACGAGGCCGGTGTCCGCGTCGGGCAGCGGCGCATCGAGCGACACGGGCTCGGCAGGCAGCGCGAGCACTGCACGCAGCTTGTCCTCGTCGAGGCCGGTTTCGGCCGCGAGTTCGGCCGGCGTCGCCCGGCGCCCCGTGCGCTGGTGAAAACGCAGCGCATGCCGTTGTACACGCTGGTACTGGTCGCCCACGTGCACGGGCACGCGGATCGTGCGTGCGCGATCCGCGACCGCGCGCGCGATCGCCTGGCGGATCCACCAGGTCGCATAGGTCGAGAACTTGAACCCGCGCCGGTATTCGAATTTCTCGATCGCACGCATCAGGCCGAGGCTGCCGTCCTGCACGAGATCGGGCAGGTCGACGCCGCGGTTCATGTACTTGCGCGCGATCGACAGCACGAGCCGCAGGTTCGCCTCGAGCATCGCGCGCGTGGCGTCGCGCACTTTCTGCTGGCCGTCGGCGAGCGCTGCGGCGAGTGCCCGCCGCGCGACCGCGTCGAAGCTGGCGGCTTCGCCTGCTTCGGTGCCATGCGGCGCGGACGCGAGCGTGCCCACGACGCGGCTCGCGTCGTCGACCGCCGGTGCGAGCCACGCGATCGAGCCCAGCAGGGCGGCCATGCGGTTACGCGCGTCACGGTATTCGTCCGAACGGACGCCATGCGCGTGCAACGCGCCGCGCAGGGCCGCGACGGCCGTCTGCAGTGCGTCGTAGCTGGCCGGCGCGGGCGTGTCGGGGGCGTCGCCGTCGGAAGCCCCGGCGCCGCCGGTCGTCGCCGTCGCGCGGTGACGCGCAAGCAACGAGTCGACCGCCGCCGGATAGCCGGCGATCGCATGCAGGATCTGGTGACGGCCCGTCTCGAGTTCGCGGGCAAGCACGATTTCGCCTTCGCGCGTGAGCAGCGGCACCGCCTGCATGCGCCGCATGTAGAGCGCGAGCGGGTCGGTCGACGCGCTCGTGCCGCGTGCGAGGTCGCCGAGCATCGCGCGGCCTTCGTCGAGCGCATCGCGATCGACGTCGACCGGCGACGAACCGGCGAACGGCGCAGGCGCGGCCGGCTCGTCGAGCACGGCGATGCCGATGTCGGCGAGTGCGGCGCGCACGACGTCGAGCGCGTCGGGGCTGTCGCTTTCGGGCGGCAGCGCGTCGACGAGGTCGGCGTGGGTCAGATAACCCTGTTCGCCGGCGAGCGCCAGCAACTGGATGATCGGATCGAGCGGCGTGTCCGCCCGGGGAGTGGGGCGTGGCGTAGTCATGTCGATGGCGGCGTGAGCCGCGCTCCTGTCTGGGCGGGCCGAAGCCCGCCGGTTTCGGGCCGCCGGTTGCTCGCGAACCCCGTCCGCGCCGGCCAGCCTGACATCGTTCAAGTTGAGGGCATTTGCGCGAACTTCAACGCGAGCGCGGCAGACCTGCCAGCATGCGGCGTGCCTGCGCGCGCGTCTGGTGCTGGAAACAAAAAGTAACCGATCATACCGGGCGGAAATCTGCAGGGGACGTAAGCTAGAGTCAGGCGCGCAGCCTGGCTGCGCAGCGCAGATTCCGCCGGAGCAAGAAATGACCCCGATTCCTGCCGCGAGGTATGCGGTATTCGCGTTGACCACGCTGGCCCTCGGCGGCTGTTATTACACGAGTCCGTACGGCTATGCGCCGTATTACGCGCCGGCGCCGGCCACGCTGACGCAGCGCGAGATACCCGTCACGCCGGCTGCACCGGGTAGCGCCGCATCGAGCCAGGGCTCGACGGCGGTCGCGCCGCCCGTGGCCGACCCGGCTCCCGTCTACGTCGCGCCGGCCTATCCGCCGCCGTATCCCTATCCGTATCCGTACTATGCCCCCGCGTATTACCCGGGCTGGTACGGCTGGGGAGCGCCGGCGATCTCGGTCGGCTTCTGGGGCGGCTGGGGCGGTGGCTACTGGCGCGGACGCGGCGGGTACTGGCATCGTCCGTGGGGTGGCGGCCACTGGGGCGGCGGCCATTGGGGTGGCGGCTGGGGCGGGCATCGGCACTGACCGGCGCGCGGCGGCACCGCGCGGGAGAGCATCATGAGGAATTCGATTGTCCGAAGTCTGTACGTCGTCCTGCTCGGCCTCGCGGCCGCGCCGGGCGTCGCCGACGCGCAGAGCAGCGCCTACACGAACTCGCCGGCCGAACTGTTTGCGGGGCCGGCGCCCGACTATCCGGTGGTAGCGCAGATTCCGCCCGACACGGCGCTGGACGTCTTCGGCTGCCTGAGCGACTACTCGTGGTGCGACGTCGCGCTGCCGGGCGTGCGCGGCTGGATCGATGCGCAGTTGCTCGAGTATCCGTACCAGGGTAGCTACGTGCCGTTGCTCGAATACGGCGCGATCATCGGGGTTCCGGTGACGGGATTCGCGATCGCCGCGTACTGGGATCGTTATTACCGGCACCGTCCGTGGTATCACGACCGCGATCGCTGGGCGCATCGTCCGGAACCGCGGCTCGGTCCCGGAGGCATGCCGCCGGGACAAGGCCGTCCGCAACCGGGCGGGCCGATGCAGGTTGCACCGGGCGGCCCGCCGCCCGTGCACGACGCGCGGCCGTCGGCTGCACGCGGCGGCTGGAACGGCGCGATCCGCACACCGCCGCCGGCAGCACCGGCGCCTTCACCGATGCCGGGCGGGGCGGGCAACGCGCGTCCGACTAGCCCGCCGCCCGCGCCGGGAGGCGAGGCGCGTCCGATGCCGCCGGCGATGCACCAGGGAGGCGAGGCGCGTCCGATGCCGCCACCGATGCACCAGGGAGGCGAGGCGCGTCCGATGCCGCCACCGATGCACCAGGGAGGCGACGCGCGTCCGATGCCGCCGCCGGTGCGTCAGGGAGGCGGGGGCGGCGGCGGTTATGCGCGGCCGCAAGGTGGTGGAAACGGTGGCGGTAACCACGGTGGTGGCGGAGGCGGTGGCCCCGAAGATTTCCGTCACTGATGTCGCCGGCGCTGGGGATTCCCGGGCGCCGGACGAAAAAAAAGCCGCTCCGGAGAGCGGCTTCCACAGCGGCGCGGGCGGGGTGTCCTAGCCCAGCCTGACCGGCTGCGCGTGGCGGGCAGCCGGCCGTACTACTCGCGTCAGTCGTCGAGCAACGACAGGTCGCGCACGGCACCCTTGTCGGCGGACATGACCAGCTTCGCGTAGGCCTTCAGCGCCGCGGACACCTTGCGCGGACGCGGCTGCGCAGGCTTCCAGCCCTTCGCGTTCTGCTCTTCGCGGCGGCGCGCCAGCTCTTCGTCGGACACGAGCACGTTGATCGTGCGGTTCGGGATGTCGATGCGGATCTTGTCGCCGTCGCGCACGAGGCCGATCGCGCCGCCCGCCGCGGCTTCCGGCGAGCAGTGGCCGATCGACAGGCCCGACGTGCCGCCCGAGAAGCGGCCGTCCGTCAGCAGCGCGCATGCCTTGCCGAGCCCCTTCGACTTGATGTAGCTGGTCGGGTAGAGCATCTCCTGCATGCCGGGGCCGCCTTTCGGGCCTTCGTAGCGGACGATCACGATATCGCCGGCCTTGACCTTGTCGTTGAGGATGTTCTCGACCGCTTCATCCTGCGATTCGGTCACGTGAGCCGAGCCTTCGAACACGTGGATGCTCTCGTCGACGCCGGCCGTCTTCACCACGCAGCCGTCGAGCGCGATGTTGCCCGTCAGCACGGCGAGGCCGCCTTCCTTCGAGAACGCATGCTCGTACGAGCGGATGCAGCCTTCGGCGCGGTCGAGGTCGAGGCTCGGCCAGCGCGTGTCCTGGCTGAACGCGACCTGCGTCGGGATGCCGGCCGGGCCGGCCAGGTAGAACGTGCGGACCGCATCGTCCTGCGTGCGGACGATGTCCCACTGGTCGAGCGCATCCTTCAGCGACGGCGCGTGCACGGTCGGCACGTCGGTGTGCAGCTTGCCGGCGCGGTCGAGCTCGCCGAGGATCGCCATGATGCCGCCTGCGCGGTGCACGTCCTCGATGTGGTACTTGTTCGTGTTCGGCGCGACCTTGCACAGCTGCGGCACGACGCGCGACAGGCGGTCGATGTCCTTCATCGTGAAGTCGATGCCGGCTTCCTGCGCGATCGCAAGCAGGTGCAGGATCGTGTTGGTCGAACCGCCCATCGCGATGTCGAGCGTCATGGCGTTCTCGAACGCCTTGAAGCCCACCGAGCGCGGCAGCACGCGTTCGTCGTCCTGCTCGTAGTGCTGGCGGGCGAGCTCGACGATCCGGCGGCCGGCGCGCTTGAACAGCTGCTCGCGATCGGCGTGCGTGGCCACCACCGTGCCGTTGCCGGGCAGCGACAGGCCGAGCGCTTCGGTCAGGCAGTTCATCGAATTCGCGGTGAACATGCCCGAGCACGAACCGCAGGTCGGGCAGGCCGAGCGTTCGACTTCAGCGACGTCGGCGTCCGAATACGACGGGTCGGCCGCGATCACCATCGCGTCGACGAGGTCGAGCTTCTTCAGTTCGACGGTCTTGGTGACCGGGTTCGCGAGGCGCGTCTTGCCGGCTTCCATCGGGCCGCCCGACACGAAGATCACCGGGATATTCAGGCGCATCGCGGCCATCAGCATCCCCGGCGTGATCTTGTCGCAGTTCGAGATGCAGACCATCGCGTCCGCGCAGTGCGCGTTCACCATGTATTCGACCGAATCCGCGATGATGTCGCGGCTCGGCAGCGAATACAGCATGCCGTCGTGGCCCATTGCGATGCCGTCGTCGACCGCGATCGTGTTGAATTCCTTCGCGACGCCGCCGGCAGCCTCGATCTCCCGCGCGACGAGCTGGCCGAGATCCTTCAGGTGCACGTGCCCGGGCACGAACTGGGTGAACGAGTTGACGACCGCGATGATCGGCTTCGAGAAATCGTCGTCTTTCATGCCGGTGGCGCGCCAGAGCGAGCGCGCACCCGCCATGTTGCGGCCGGCGGTGGAGGTTTTGGAACGGTAAGTGGGCATTGTCGTTGCTGAAGAAATATCGCGGGAAAAGGGTGGAGGCACGGGGAATAAGGGCCTCTCTCGCGCCCGTGCGAACAACCTCTTGAGCTGCGCCCTGGGCAAACCCGGCGATTATCCCACAGCCGCCGCGGGCGTGGCGCCCGCGGGGCCGGCAACCGGCGCCGCAGGCGTGCCCGGCGTAAAACGTGCCGAAGGCCGCGGGACGGCCGCGCGACCGGGCGGGGAGCCGACCGGGCCGCGCATCGATCGGTGATCGCCGCGCGATCCGGCCCCGTGCGCGGGCGATCAGTCGAGCAGCGTCAGGATCTCGTCGTACAGCGCCTTCGGAATCCGCACGCCGTTCGCGATGCTGCGCGCGCGGGCGTCGAAGCGCCGTTGCGACGGCAGCCGCGCGCCCTGCGCGACGATCGATTCGAACATCCGCTCGCCGCGCGCGAGCCCGGTATCGAGATCGTCGCCGAGGAACACCTTCGGGTCGAAGGCGATCACGAGTTCGCCATGGCACGGCGTCGCGCCGACGCCTTCGTCGAAGTCCATCGACTCGCGGCTCGTCATGTCGCCGATCAGCGCGCCGCCGAGCAACTCGACCATCGCCGCGAGCGCCGACCCCTTGTGACCGCCGAACGTGCGCATCGCGCCCTGCAGCGCGGCCTTCGGATCGGTGGTCGGCCGGCCCTCGGCGTCGATCGCCCATTCCGGGGGGATCGCCTTGCCTTGCTTCGCATGCAGCTCGATGTCGCCGCGTGCGATCGCGCTCGTCGCGAAGTCGAACACGAACGGCACGCCGCCCGGGCGCGGCCACGCGAACGCGATCGGGTTCGTGCCGAACACGGGCTCCCTGCCGCCTTCCGGCGCGACCCAGCTATGGCTCGGATTCATCGCGATGCCGACCAGCCCCTCGGCCGCGATCGCCTCGACTTCCGGCCACAGCGCGGAGAAGTGGTAGCAATGGTTGATCGTCATCGCGGCGATGCCGTGCTGTTTCGCCATCTCGACGAGCACGGGCAGGCCCGTTTCGAAACTCAACAGCGAGAAGCCGCGATGCGCGTCGACCGCGACGATCGACGACGACAGCCGGCGCAGCGTCGGCACGGCCTGCGGATCGACCTTGCCCTTCTTCAGCGAACGCACGCACACGAGCAGCCGGTACACGCCATGCGAATGGCATTCGTCGCGCTGACCCTGCGTGATCACGTTGGCGATGGCCCGGGCATGGGCGTCGGACATGCCGTGGTGCGTCAGCACGCGCAGCGCGAGCGCATGGACTTCATCGAGCGACAGGACGACTTCGGCGGTTTGCTCAGACATGGTTCACCTCGCGCGGCGCGGGCACGCCGTCGATGCGCTGCGGCACGTTCAGCGGATTGCCGTTGCGGATCGCGTCCGGCAACAGCGCATCCGGCAGGTCCTGATACGACACCGGGCGCAGGAAGCGCTCGATCGCTCGCGCGCCGACGGACGTCGTGCGCGTGTCGGACGTCGCCGGGAACGGGCCGCCGTGCACCATCGCATGGCCGACCTCGACGCCCGTGCCGAAGCCGTTGACGAGAATGCGGCCGGCCTTGCGCTCGAAGGTCGGGCGCAGCGCGGTGAACAGGGCGGCGTCGCCGTCGGCGAGATGCGCGGCGATCGTCAGCTGGCCTTCGAGCGACTTCAGCACGCGATGCAGCGTGTCGGCGTCCGGGCAGCGCACGAGCAGCGAAGCGGGGCCGAAGACTTCTTCGCGCAGCTCGGGATGCGCGACAAACGCGTCGGCCGAGGTCGCCAGCAGGGCGGCGCGGGCCTGCAGCCGGTCGCCTTCCGCGCCTTGCGCGAGCAGCTCGACCGCAGCGTGAGCGCGCAGCGCCGCGACACCGCCTTCGTAGCTGGCGTGAATGTGCGGCGTCAGCATCGTTTGCGCGGGCGCTGCACGCACCGCGGCGGCGGCCGTTTCCTCGAACGCGCGCAAGGCAGGGCCGTCGACCGCGAGCACGAGGCCCGGATTCGTGCAGAACTGGCCGGCGCCGAGCGTGAGCGACGCGACGAACTGCGGCGCGATCGTGTCGTGACGCGCGTCGAGCGCGGCGGGAAACAGCAGCACGGGGTTGATCGAGCTCATTTCCGCATAGACGGGAATCGGCTCGGGGCGTGCGGCCGCGATGTGCATCAGCGCGACGCCGCCGCGGCGCGAGCCGGTGAAACCGACGGCCTTGATGCGCGGATCGGCGACGAGCGCCTGGCCGATCTCGCGCGATGCGTCGAACAGCAGCGAGAACACGCCGGCGGGCATTCCGCATTCGCGCGCGGCCTGCTGGATCGCGCGGCCGACGAGTTCCGACGTGCCGGGGTGCGCCGAATGCGCCTTGACGATCACCGGGCAGCCGGCCGCGAGCGCCGACGCCGTATCGCCGCCGGCGACCGAGAACGCGAGCGGGAAATTCGACGCGCCGAACACGGCGACGGGCCCGACCGCGACGTTGCGCAGGCGCAGGTCGACGCGCGGCAGCGGCTTGCGTTCGGGGCGCGCCGGATCGATCCGCGCGTCGAGAAAGCCGCCGTCGCGCACGAGCGACGCGAACAGCGCGAGCTGGCCGACCGTACGGCCGCGCTCGCCTTCGATGCGGGCGCGCGGCAGGCCCGTTTCGACGACGCAGCGCTCGATCAGGTCGTCGCCGAGCGCCATGATGTGGCGGCCGATCGCGTCGAGAAACGCTGCCCGTGCTTCGAGTGACGTTTCGCGATAGATGTCGAACGCGTCGTCGGCGAGCGCGCAGGCCGTCTCCAGGTCGTGCAGGCTCGCGCCGCCGAAGGCGGGCTCGAGCCGTTCGCCGGTGGCGGCGGCGATCGCGTGGAGGGTGCCGTTCTGTCCGGCGACGGCGGACTGGCCGATCAGGAGCTGACCTGTGAGTTGCATGGTTTTCCTCGGAAAATGCAGGGGCCGGGCGTGGCGCGCCCGGCCGAAGGGATCATGGGAAACGGCGGGGGCGCGTCAGTCCTCGTCGTCGTCGAGCTGAAGCTTGTCGGAACGGACGCCTGTATTCGCCCCCCAGTAGTAGATGACGAGCGCGACGGCCGCGACGACGACCGTGTCGTACGGATGGGCGAGCCGGCCCGTGCCGCCGAAGCCGCCGAGATATGACAGCACGATCATCGCGGCATAAAACGCGATCAGCCACGCGGACGAGCGCACCTGTTCGGCGAGGCTCAGGTGTGCGGTCGGCACCCAGCGGCGGCACGCGAGGTAGATGACGAACATCACGATCTGCAGGCCGAGCAGCCAGGACACCGTGCTCCAGCCCGACCAGTAGACGATCAGCGCGGCGATCACGAACGATGCGGGGCCGGTGATGCCGAACGCGCTCGCGCGGAACGGCCGCGGCAGGTCGGGCGCGGTGCGGCGCAGTGCGGCGACCGAGACCGGCGCGACCGCATAGCTCAGCACCAGCGCGGCGGACACGATGTTGATCAGCGCTTCCCACGACGGGAACGGCATCGTCCAGAAGATCGCGAGGCCGAACGTGAGCCACAGGCCCGCGCGCGGGATGCCCGACGCTTCGTCGACGCGCGTGAACACCTTGAAGAAGGTGCCCGTCTTCGCCCAGCCGTAGACGACGCGCGGCGTCGCGTTCATGTAGATGTTGCCGCAGCCGCTCGGCGAGATCATCGCGTCGGCGACGACCATCACCGCGAGCCAGCCGACGCCGAGTGCGAGCGCGATGTCGCGGTACGGCAGCGTGAACGCCTTGCTGATGTCGTGCCAGCCGCCGGCGAGCATCGCGGTGGGGATGCTGCCGATGAACGCGAGCTGCAGCAGCACGTAGATCAGCGTCGACAGCAGGATCGACAGGATCAGCGCGATCGGGATCGTGCGCTGCGGATTACGCACCTCGCTCGCGACCGACACGATCGGCGTGAGCCCGAGGTACGCGAAGATGATGCCGCCGGCGGACACGGCCATCTCGATGCCCGGCATGCCGAACGGCGCGAAGCCGTGCACGGTCAGGTTCGCCGGCTTGAAGAACGTGAACAGCACCGCGATCACCGACAGCGGCACGATGAACTTGAAGATGCTGATGATGTTGTTCGCTTTCGCGAACGTCTTCACGCTCGAATAGTTCAGGTAAAAGAAGAAGCACAGCAGCGCGGCCTGCACGAGCCAGCCGAGCGTCGTCGGGTCGCTCGATCCTTCGACCGTCAGGCCCGGAAACCACGCGGCCGCGTACTGGCGCGCGGCGACGACCTCGATCGCGATCAGGCTCGAAAAGGCGATCAGCGTGATGAAGCCCATCAGGTAGCCGAGCAGCGGGCCGTGCGAGAACACCGGGTAGCGGACCACGCCGCCCGCGCGCGGCAGCGCGGCGCCGAGTTCGCAGTAGACGATGCCGAGCAGCAGTACCGCGAAGCCGCCGAGCAGCCACGAGAAGATGCCGGCCGGGCCCGCGATCGTCGAGACGTGACTCGCGGCGAACAGCCACCCCGAACCGAAAATGGCGCCGAGACCGATGAACGTGAGATCGGTCAGCGACAGCTGTTTCTTGAACTTGCCGTGACCCGCGTCGGGGTGCGCGGAACGGGAAAGCGGGACAGACGGGTGTGCGTTGCCTTGGCCTGGCATGGGCTTGTCTCCTGGGGGGAATATCGGCACAGGCTCGAGGTGCGTCGCGCTCCGACGGAGCAGCGGCGCAGGCCTGCCGGCCGGCGTCGCCCGGTTCGAACGACCGGGGCGGGCGGCGGGGCGTTCACGCGCGGCGCGGGTTGGCGCCGGTACGAACGGGCCCGCAGGCCATGCCGGACCGGAGACGGCGGCGCGCAGGCGCAGGGCCGGCGCACCGCCGCACGGGGAGTCGGTCAGAGACCGACGTCGGGCAGCGCCGGGCGCGTTTCGAGCGCCTTCGCGACGATGGCCTTCACTTCCGCGAGCGTGTCGCCCTGCAGTGCGAGGCGCGGCGGGCGCGTGATCGCGCTGCCGCGGCCGACCAGCTCTTCGCACAGCTTGATGCACTGCACGAGGTCGGGGCGCGCGTCGAGGTGCAGCAGCGGCATGAACCAGCGGTACAGCGCGAGCGCTTCGTCGAAACGCTTTTGCTTCGCGAGGCGGAACAGCGTCTCGCCTTCCTTCGGGAACGCATTCGACATGCCCGACACCCAGCCTTCGGCGCCGACGGCGATGCTCTCGACCACGACGTCGTCGAGGCCCGCGAACAGCACGAAGCGATCGCCGACCGCGTTGCGCAGGTCGATGAAGCGGCGCGTATCGCCCGACGAATCCTTGAAGCAGACGATGTTCTCGCAATCCTGCAGCGCGATCAGCACGTCGGGCGTCACGTCGTTCTTGTAGATCGGCGGGTTGTTGTAGACCATCACCGGCAGGTCGGTACTCGTCGCGACCGCGCGGAAGTGCGCGGCGGTTTCGTGCGGCTTGGCCGAGTAGACCAGCGCGGGCATCACCATCACGCCGTCGACGCCGACGCGCTGCGCTTCGCGCACCGTATTGCGCGCGAATTCGGTCGTGAATTCGGCGATGCCGGCGATCACCGGAATCTTGCCGCCTGCCGCGTCGCGGGCGGCCTCGATCACCTGGAGTTTCTCGCTCGTCGACAGCGACGTGTTCTCGCCGACCGTGCCGCAGACCACGAGGCCCGACACGCCGTCGTTCACCAGGTTCTTCACCACGCGGTGCGTGGCGTCGATGTCGAGGGAAAAGTCAGGCTTGAACTGGGTGCTGACGGCCGGGAAAACCCCGGTCCATTGAATGGCTTTGCGGTTCACTGAAATCTCCTACGTTCGTATCGGTCGGCCGACGGGTGTGTCGGTGTGGCAACCAGTATCGCCGCGCAAATGCCCATCACGCTTGAGTCGTATCGCGGAGCAAAATGACGAAATCGGCACAGCGGCCGGACGGCGCGGGAAGGGCGCTTCGCACTATGCCGATTTCGTCGTCGTCCTCATCGAAAAGCCACAAGCGGACGGACGCGCGACGGAGGAAGCTATGCTCCTTTCCCCACTTCGGACGGCTCATGATGAAGCGCATCCAGATCATCGATTCGCACACGGGCGGCGAACCCACTCGGCTCGTCGTGTCCGGCTTCCCCGCGCTCGGCAGCGGCACGATGGCCGAGCGCCGCGACGTGCTCGCGCGCGAGCACGACCGCTACCGCACCGCATGCATCCTCGAGCCGCGCGGCAGCGACGTGCTGGTCGGCGCGCTGCTGTGCGAGCCCGTGTCGCCCGATGCGGCGGCCGGCGTGATCTTCTTCAACAATAGTGGCTATCTCGGGATGTGCGGGCACGGCACGATTGGCGTCGTGCGCACGCTGCACCACATGGGGCGCATCGCGCCCGGCGTGCACCGGATCGAAACGCCGGTCGGTACCGTCGAGGCGACGCTGCACGACGACCTGTCGGTCAGCGTGCGCAACGTGCCCGCGTATCGCCATGCGAAGGGCGTCGCGCTCGACGTGCCGGGTTACGGCCCCGTGAAGGGCGACATCGCGTGGGGCGGCAACTGGTTCTTCCTGATCAGCGACCACGGGCAGCGCGTCGCCGGCGACAACGTCGCGGCGCTCACCGCGTATGCGTCGGCCGTGCGCGAAGGGCTCGAACGCGCGGGCATCACCGGCGCGAACGGCGGCGAGATCGACCATATCGAGCTGTTCGCCGACGATCCGGAGCACGACAGCCGCAGCTTCGTGCTGTGCCCGGGCCTCGCATACGACCGTTCGCCGTGCGGCACCGGCACGAGCGCGAAGCTCGCGTGCCTCGCGGCCGACGGCAAGCTCGCGCCGGGCGCCGTGTGGCGGCAGGCGAGCGTGATCGGCAGCGTGTTCCACGCGAGCTACGAAGAAGCCGACGGCGGGATCGTGCCGACGATCCGCGGCAGTGCGCACCTGAGCGCGGAAGCGACGCTCCTGATCGAGGAAGCCGATCCGTTCGGCTGGGGTATCGCGCCGTGAGCGACGCGAAGACGGATGTCGTCGTGATCGGCGCCGGCATCGTCGGCGCCGCGTGCGCGCACGAACTCACGCAGCGCGGGCTGCGCGTGCTCGTCGTCGACGACGCGAGCGGCGGGGCGACCGGCGCGGGCATGGGGCACCTCGTCGCGATGGACGACAACGCGGCCGAACTCGCGCTGAGCCATTACTCGATCGAACTGTGGCGCGCGTTGAGCGGCGAGATGCCCGAAGGCTGCGCGTACCGCAACTGCGGCACGCTGTGGCTCGCGGCCGATGCGCACGAGATGGATCTCGCGCGCGCGAAGCAGGCGGCGCTCGCCGCGCACGGCGTGGCCGGCGAACTGATCGACGCGGCGGCGCTCGCGCAACTGGAGCCGATGTTGCGCGCGGGCCTCGGCGGCGCGCTGAAGATTCCCGGCGACGCGATCCTCTATGCGCCCGTCACCGCGAACTGGCTGCTGCAGCGCGCGCCGCGCATCACGTTGCGGCGCGACCGGGCCGTCGCGGTCGACGGCCCGAGCGTGACGCTCGCGAGCGGCGACACGCTGCGCGCGGAGCGGGTGGTCGTGGCGAACGGCGTTGCGGCGCGCACGCTGCTGCCCGAACTGCCGCTGCGCCCGAAAAAGGGCCATCTGCTGATTACCGACCGCTATCCGGGCCAGGTGTCGCACCAGCTCGTCGAGCTGGGTTATGCGGCGAGCGCGCATGCGAGCGACGGCACGTCGGTCGCGTTCAACGTGCAGCCGCGGCCGACCGGCCAGTTGCTGATCGGCTCGTCGCGCCAGTTCGACACCGAGGACGCGCAAGTCGAGCCGCCCGTGCTCGCGCGCATGCTGCGTCGCGCGGTGGGCTATCTGCCGGACCTGGCCGACCTGAACGGCATCCGCGCATGGACGGGGTTCCGTTCCGCGAGCCCCGACGGTCTGCCGCTGCTCGGCGAGCACCCGGCACGGCCGGGCGTGTGGCTCGCGGTCGGGCACGAAGGGCTCGGCGTGACGACCGCGCCGGGCAGCGCGCGGCTCGTCGCCGCACTGATGGCCGGCGAGCGGCCGCCCATCGATATCGAACCGTATTTGCCGGGACGCTTCCTGACCGCGTCCCCTGTAGCCGGAGTGCTGACATGAAACGACCCCCACGCTCACTTCGTTCGCTGCCCCCCGGGGGGGCGGTCAGCCTCCTTGGGGCGGCCCGGCGGAGGCTGACATGAAACGACCCCCACGCTCACTTCGTTCGCTGCCCCCCGAGGGGGCCGTCAGCCCCCTTGGGGCGGCCCGGCGGAGGCTGATATGAAACGACCCCCACGCTCACTTCGTTCGCTGCCCCCCGGGGGGGCGGTCAGCCTCCTTGGGGCGGCCCGGCGGAGGCTGACATGATCATTCATCTGGACGGCCGCGCGCTGACGGTGGCCGACGGCGCGACCGTCGCGGCCGCCATTGCGGCGAGCGGCGACGACACGACGCGCGTGTCGTGCACGGGTGCGGCGCGCGCGCCGTTTTGCGGGATGGGCATCTGCCAGGAGTGCCGGATGACGATCGACGGGCGGCGCCGGCTGGCTTGCCAGACGTTGTGCCGCGACGGGATGCAGGTGGAGCGTACGCGATGAAACAGGAACGACTGAGCGTCGACATCGCGATCGTCGGCGCGGGCCCGGCCGGGCTGTCGGCCGCGCGGGCCGCCGCGCGAAGCGGTGCGACGGTGGCGATCGTCGACGACAACCCGCGCGCGGGCGGGCAGATCTGGCGACAGGGCGCAGCGGCCACGCCCGCGCCGGTCGCCACCGAGCGGCTCGCCGTATTGCGGCAGCCGAACGTCACGCATCTCGCGGCAACGCGCATCGTCGCCGAAACGCAGCCGGGCACGCTGCTGCTCGAAGACGACGAACGCGGGCTGCTGCTCGATTTCCGGACGCTGATTCTCTGCTGCGGCGCACGCGAACTGCTGCTGCCGTTTCCGGGCTGGACGCTGCCGGGCGTCACCGGTGCGGGCGGCCTGCAGGCGCTGGTCAAGTACGGCCTCGACGTGCGCGGACAGCGCACGGTGATCGCGGGCAGCGGGCCGCTGCTGCTGGCGAGCGCGGCGACGGCCCGCCAGGCCGGTGCGCGCGTGTCGCACGTGCTCGAACAGGCGGGCTGGGGCGATGTGGCCGGCTTCGGCGCCGGGCTGTGGCGCTGGCCGTCGAAGCTCGCGCAGGCCGCGAAGCTCGTCACGGCTGCGTACCGGGCCGATGCGCATGTCGTCGAGGCGTTCGGCGACAAGCGGCTCGAACGCGTGCGGATCCGGCACGGCGACCGCGAGTTCGACGTCGACTGCGACCGGCTCGCGTGCGGTTTCGGCCTCGTGCCGAATACGGTGCTGCCGAGCCATCTCGGCTGCCGGATCGACAACGGGGCGGTAGCGGTCGATGCGCACCAGCGTACGAGCCGCGACGGGGTGTTTGCGGCCGGCGAGTGCACGGGCGTCGGCGGCAGCGAACTGGCGATGGTCGAAGGCGAGATTGCCGGCCATGCGGCAACCGGGCAGACGGCGCCGCTGGCTGCGCTCGTCGCGCGGCGCGCGCACTGGCAGGCGTTTGCGGACGCCGTGCGCGAACGGTTTGCGATCCGCGAGCCGGTCCGCCGGCTGGCGCGGCCCGATACGCTGCTGTGTCGCTGCGAAGACGTGCGTTTCGAGGCAGTCGCGCAAGCGCCGGGCTGGACGGCGGCGAAACTGCAGTCGCGTTGCGGGATGGGCGCATGCCAGGGCCGCGTGTGCGGTGCGGCTGCACAGGCGTTGTTCGGCTGGACGCCGCCGGTACCGCGCACGCCGCTCGTGCCCGCGCGGGTCGGCACGCTGATGCTGGACGGTAGGGCTTCCTGCGACGGCGCGTGACGCATCGCGGCATCGCGGCATCGCGGAATCGCAGCATCGCAGCATCGCAGCATCGCAGCATCGCAGCATCGCAGCATCGCGGCCCGGTTGACACCGGGCCGCGTCATTCATTCCGCCGTCACTTTCTCCCATCCGCCGACCTGCGGCGCGGCGCAGGCGCGCAGGCACTCGATCGTCGCGGCCACCGCCGCGCGATTCGCACTGTCGGGGTGCCAGTACATCGACACCGCGCCCTGGCCTTCGAGCTGCATCGGCAGGATCCGGATCGCGTTCAATTGCTCGAAGCGCTGCGCGGCACGATAAGACGCGACACCGAGCAGGTCGGTGTTGTTCAGCAGCGTGAGGTTGAGGATCGACGAATTCGATTCGACACAGTGGGGCGGCCGAACGCGGCCGGCGGCCGTCAGCGCGGCCTCGAGCGCGTTGTGCACGGGCGTGCCCGACGGCCACACGATCCACGAACAGGCGAGCACGTCGTCCCAGCCGACCGACGCCGCACCGGCGAGCGCGTGACCGGGTCGCGCGACGAACACGACCGGATCGACATACAGCGCTTCGGCATGCAGCAGCGGATCGACGGATGTCGACCCCGAGCGGCCCACGACGATATCCAGTTCGCTGCGCGCGAGCTGCGGCATCAGCTGGTTCATCGTGCTTTCGGTGAGCCGCACCTGCGCGCGCGGCATCCGTTTGAGCAGTTGCGACACCGCGAGCGGCACCGTGTCGGCCGCCGCGACGCCTGACGTGCCGATCGTCACGAGGCCGCTGCCGCCTTCGCGCAGCGCGGCCATGTCGTCGCGCGCGACGTCGAGCTGCGCTTCGACGCGGCGCGCATGCTCGATCAGCGCTTCGCCGTAGGCGGTCGGCCGCAGCCCGCGCGCATGCCGTTCGAACAGCGGCAGCCCGACGTCCTCTTCCAGTTCCTTCAGCCATTTCGACAGCGCGGGCTGCGTGGTCGCGAGCGCCACCGCCGACTGGCTCAGGTTGCCGGTGCCGGCAAGGCTCAACAGTACCTGCAGATGCCGCAGTCGCAGCCGGTGGGTCCAGTCCATCGCATGCCTCGTCGCGAGAAGGTATATCCAGAATGATATGGATTAGATGATTTGATCATTTTACCGGGTATGTCTGGGTCGAATATAAATCTGCTGACGGACTGCAGCACGGTCCCCGACCCGACATAGCGCCGACGCCGATCGGCCGACTCCCAGGAGACATCATGACGACCCATCCGGACGCGTCGCGCGCCGCCTACTACGCACGGATCGCCGAGCAACGCCTGGCACCGCTGTGGGAATCGCTGCACAACCTCGTGCCGAAATCCCCGCAGCCGGCCGCGCAGGCCGCGATCTGGAAGTACGCGCAGGTGCGCGACCTCGTGATGCAGGCCGGCAGCGTGATCAGCGCGGAAGAAGCCGTGCGCCGCGTGCTGGTGCTGGAGAACCCCGGGCTGCCCGGCAAGTCGAGCATGACGCCGAGCCTGTACGCGGGGCTGCAACTGATCCTGCCCGGCGAGATCGCGCCGAGCCACCGGCATACGCAGTCGGCGCTGCGCTTCATCGTCGAAGGGCGCGGCGCGTGGACGGCGGTGAACGGCGAGCGCACGACGATGCATCCGGGCGACTTCATCATCACGCCGTCGTGGGCATGGCACGACCACGGCAACCCGTCGGCGGAAGCGGGCGGCGAGCCGGTCGTGTGGCTCGACGGGCTCGACATTCCGCTCGTCGCACACCTCGACGCGGGCTTCGCGGAGAACTACCCGGAAGCCGTGCAGCCCGTGAATCGCCCGGAAGGCGACAGCCTCGCCCGCTTCGGTCACAACATGGTGCCGGTGCGGCATCGCGCGAGCGATCCGACGTCGCCGGTGTTCAGTTATCCGTACGCACGCACCCGCGAGGCGCTCGACGTGCTGTACCGGAACGGCGAGCTCGACGCGTGGGACGGCGTGAAGCTGCGCTATGTGAACCCCGCGACGGGCGGCTGGCCGATGCCGACGATCGCCACCTTCATGCAGTTCCTGCCCGCCGGTTTCGACGGCCGCACGTACCGCAGCACCGACGCGACGATCTACTGCGTCGTCGAGGGTAGCGGCACCGCGTTCATCGGCGGCAACGCATTCGGATTCGAGCCGCACGACGTCTTCGTCGTGCCGTCGTGGGCGCCGGTGCGGCTGTCGGCGTCGTCCGACAGCGTGCTGTTCAGCTATTCCGACCGGCCCGTGCTGTCCGCGCTGAACCTGCTGCGCGAAGCGCGCGACTGACGCCGGCAGCGTTCAAGGATTCCGTTTTCCGCGCGCCGCCGCCGCGGTGCGCCTCCTTCATTCACGTTCTGGCTGGAGCCATTGATGACTTTCGTTTTTCCGCCCGAAGCGCCCGTGGCGCTCCCCGTCGTCGGCAGCGATGCCCGGTTCGCGGTACGCCGCGTCTATTGTGTCGGCCGCAACTACGCGGCCCACGCGCGTGAAATGGGCTTCGATCCCGATCGCGAGCCGCCGTTCTTCTTCTGCAAGCCGGCCGATTCGATCGTGCCGGTCGCGTACGGCGAAACGCTCGATCTCGCGTATCCGTCGCAGACGCAGAACTATCACTACGAAGCCGAACTCGTCGCGGTGATCGGCAAGGGCGGGGCGGACATTCCGCTCGAACGCGCGCTCGAACACGTGTGGGGCTATGCGGTCGGCCTCGACATGACGCGTCGCGACCTGCAGATGAAGATGCGCGAAATGGGCCGGCCGTGGGAGATCGGCAAGGCGTTCGACCGCTCGGCGCCGATCGGCCCCGTGCATCCGGCGAGCGACGTCGGTCATTTCGAACAGGGCGGCCTGTGGCTGACCGTCAACGGCACGACGAAGCAGAAGAGCGACGTGTCGCACCTGATCTGGTCGGTCGCGGAAACGGTGGCCGACCTGTCGAGGTTCTTCCGCCTCGAACCGGGCGACGTGATCTTCACGGGCACGCCGGAAGGTGTCGGCGCGGTGGTGGCGGGCGACGTGATGAAGGTCGGCGTCGAGCGGCTCGGCGAACTGGCCGTGCGCGTGGTCTGACGCATCTTCCCCGAAAGGCGACATCGTGCAACTGCATAGCTTCTTCAACAGCTCGACCTCCTACCGGGTGCGCATCGCGCTCGCGCTGAAAGGGCTGCCGTACGACACGCTGCCGGTGAACATCCGCGCCGGCGAGCATCGCGACGCGGCCTACGTCGCGAACGTGAACCCGTCCGCAGCGGTGCCGGCGCTGGTCGACGGCGATTTCGGCCTCGGCCAGTCGCTCGCGATCCTCGATTACCTCGACCAGATCCAGCCGACGCCGCGACTGATTCCGCTCGAACTGCGACATCGTGCGCGCGTGCTGGAACTCGCGGCGCTGATCGCCTGCGACATCCATCCGGTCAACAACCTGCGCGTGCTGCGCTATCTCGACAGCGAGCTGAAGGTCACGGCCCAGCAGAAGACCGCGTGGTACCGGCACTGGGTCGCGGAAGGGATGGCCGGCGTCGAGCGGCTGCTCGCGCGCGCGGACGAGGGCCCATGGTGCTTCGGCGACGCGCCGACGCTGGCCGACGTGTGCCTCGTGCCGCAGGTCGCGAACGCGCTGCGGATGGATTGCGACCTGAGCGCGTATCCCCGCAGCCTCGCGGTGTACGAATACGCACGGCACGAGCCGGCGTTCGACGCGGCGCAGCCGCAGCGGCAACCGGATTACGTCGCGTAACACGAAGCAGGAGACAAGGATGGGCGAGACACAAGACAACGGCCGGCGCGTGCTGGTGATCGGCGGCGGCATCGGCGGGCTCGCGGCAGCGCTCGCGCTCGCGCGCCAGGGCATCCGCGTGAAGCTGCTCGAACAGGCGGAGCAGATCGGCGAGATCGGCGCGGGGATTCAGCTCGCGGCGAACGCGTTCAACGCGCTCGATGCGCTGGGTGTCGGCGAGGCCGCGCGCAGCCGGGCCGTGTTCACCGACTGGCTGCAACTGATGGATGCGGTCGATGCGCGCGAGGTTGCGCGCATCGATACGGGTGCCGCGTACCGCGAGCGCTTCGGCAATCCGTATGCGGTGATTCATCGAGCGGACATTCACCTGTCGATCTACGAGGCGGTCAAGGACCATCCGCTGATCGAGTTCCGGACGAGCACGCAGGTGTGCGGGTTCGAGCAGGACGGCAACGGCGTGACCGTGACCGACCAGCACGGCGAACGTTATCGCGCCGATGCGGTGATCGGCTGCGACGGCGTGAAATCCGCGATCCGCCAGGCGCTGATCGGCGATGCGCATCGCGTGACGGGCCACGTCGTGTATCGCGCGGTGGTCGACGTCGACAACATGCCGAAGGATCTGCAGATCAATGCGCCGGTCGTGTGGGCCGGCCCGCATTGCCATCTCGTCCACTATCCGCTGCGCGGCGGGCGGCAGTACAACCTCGTCGTCACGTTCCACAGCCGCGAGCAGGAAACCTGGGGCGTGCGCGAGGGCAGCAAGGAAGAGGTGCTGTCGTACTTCGACGGCATTCATCCGCTGCCGAAGCAGATGCTCGACCGGCCGACGTCGTGGAAGCGCTGGGCGACCGCGGACCGCGATCCGGTCGAGCGCTGGAGCGAGGGCTGCGCGACGGTGCTCGGCGACGCCGCGCATCCGATGACGCAATACATTGCGCAGGGCGCGTGCCAGGCGCTCGAGGACGCGGTGACGCTCGGCGCGGCCGTCGCGCGGGCCGACGGCGATTTCGAGGCCGCGTTCGCGCTGTACGAACGCGTGCGGATTCCGCGCACCGCGCGCGTGCTGTATTCGGCGCGCGAGATGGGGCGGATCTATCACGCGAAGGGCGTCGAGCGGCTGGTGCGCAACGGGCTCTGGGTCGGCCGTACGCAGGCGCAGTTCTACGACGCGCTCGACTGGCTGCACGGCTGGCGCGCGGAGGACTGCCTGACGCCGGCTGCGTGACGCAGCTCGGCGAGCCCGATTCCGGCGGCGCGCAATTCAACGACACGACGCGCGACCGCCTTCCTGGAGGAGACATCACCATGACCGATACGCTGTCCATCGACGTCAGCGAATGGATCGACCGGCATCGCGTTGCGCCGTTTCAGGCCGCGATCGTCGTCCTGTGCTTCCTGATCGTCGCGATCGACGGTTTCGATACCGCATCGATCGGTTTCATCGCCCCCGTCATTCGCGCGGAATGGGGCCTGTCGCCCGCGCAGCTCGCCCCGGTGTTCGGCGCGGGGCTCGCGGGGCTGATGGCCGGCGCGCTCGTGTTCGGGCCGTTCGGCGACCGGTTCGGCCGCAAGCGCCTGCTGCTCGCATGCGTCGCGTGCTTCGGCATCGCGAGTGCCGCGTCGGCGAGCGCGGGCGGCCTGACCGAGCTGATCGCGTGGCGTTTCGTGACCGGGCTCGGGCTCGGCGGCGCGATGCCCAATGCGATCACGCTGACGTCCGAGTACTGCCCGGCACGGCGCCGTTCGCTGCTGGTGACGACGATGTTCTGCGGCTTTACGATCGGCTCCGCGCTCGGCGGGCTCGCGGCCGCCGCGCTGATCGAGCACCACGGCTGGCGCGCGGTGCTCGTCGTCGGCGGCGCGGCGCCGCTGCTGCTCCTGCCGGTGCTCGCATGGCGGCTGCCGGAATCGGTGCGCTATCTCGTCAATCGGCACGCACCTTCCGCGCGGATCGCGGCGATGCTGGGCCGCATCGCGCCGGATCCCCGGCTTTCGAACGCGTCGTTCACCGCGCCCGCCGGCAAGCCGGCCGGATCGCCGCTTGGCCGCCTGTTCGGCCCCGACCTGTTGCGCGGCACGCTGCTGCTGTGGCTCACGTTCTTCATGAGCCTGCTCGTCATCTACCTGCTGTCCAGCTGGCTGCCGACGCTGCTGCGCACGACCGGCGCGACGCTGCGGACGGCCGCGCACGTGACCGCGATGTTCCAGGTCGGCGGCACGCTCGGCGCGATCGTCCTCGGCTGGCTGATGGACCGTTTCGACCCGCATCGCGTCCTGGCCTGCAGCTACGCGGCGGCCGGCGTGTTCGTCGCCGCGATCGGCGTGGTTGCCGCGTCGCCGTGGGGCGCCGCGCTCGCCGTGTTCGCGGCCGGTTTCTGCGTGTCGGGTTCACAGGTCGGCGCCAATGCGCTGTCGGCCGCGTTCTATCCGACCGAGTGCCGCACCACCGGTGTGAGCTGGGCGAACGGGATCGGCCGTGGCGGTTCGGTCGTCGGATCGATGGCGGGCGGTGCGATGCTGGCGATGGGCGTGCCGTTGTCGACCGCGTTTGCGGTCGTCGCGGCACCGTGCGTGATCGCCGCGATCGCGGTGCTCGCGCTCGGCGCGGTTCGTGCCGGTGCGGCGCGCGTGCCCGCCGCGAAGACGATGGCGGGCGAACGGGCCTGAGCGAAGGAGGGCGCAAGGCCACCTGTCGGCAGACCGGGAGACGCAACATTATACAAATCAATATAATATTGATTTTTTAATTGTCTCCCAGTGCCGATGAACGACGATCTTTCCGCCGGGTTTCCGGAACCCGACCAGATGCGCGCGGCCGCCGAATCGGCCTGCGCGCTGCTCAAGGTGCTGTCGAATCCCGACCGGTTGATGCTGCTCTGCGAGCTGTCCCAGGGTGAGCGCTGCGTGAGCGATCTCGAGGCAGCGCTGGACATCCGTCAGCCGACGCTGTCCCAGCAGCTCGGCGTGTTGCGCGACAACGCGCTGGTCCGCACGCGCCGCGACGGCAAGAACATCCACTACTCGCTCGACAGCCCCGCCGCGATCGCGGTGATGGGCGTGCTGTACGAACAGTTCTGCGGCCCGGCCGCGAAGGGGCGGCGCGATGCAGCTTGATGCGCTTCATTTCACGCCGTGGCTGTCGCTGGCGGGCGGCGTGCTGATCGGGCTCGCCGCCGCGTGGCTCGTCGCGTTCAACGGCCGGATCGCGGGCATCAGCGGTATCGTCGGCGGCTTGCTCACGGCACGCGCCGGCGAACGCGGCTGGCGCGCCGCGTTCGTCGCCGGGCTGGTCGCGGCACCGCTTGCGATGCGCGTCGCCGGGAACAGCCTGACGCCGCAGGTCGATGCGGGCTGGTTCGAACTGGTGGCGGCCGGGCTGCTGGTCGGAATCGGCACGCGGTACGCGGGAGGCTGCACGAGCGGCCACGGCGTGTGCGGGATGTCGCGCGGCGCGCTGCGTTCGGTGGTCGCGACGGTGGTCTTCATGGTCGCGGGCTTCGTGACCGTATTCGTGCGACGGCACGTGCTGGGAGGCTGACATGCAGGCAGGATTCGCGTTTCTGGCGGGGCTGCTGTTCGGCGTCGGCCTCATCGTGTCGGGCATGGCCAATCCGCAGAAGGTGCTCGGTTTTCTCGACCTGGCGGGCCGCTGGGATCCGTCGCTCGCGTTCGTGATGGCCGGCGCGACCGGGGTGGCCGTGTTCGCGTTCGCATGGGCGAAGCGCCGGACGCGGTCATGGCTCGGCCTGCCGATGCAGTTGCCGGCCCTGCGGGCGATCACCGTGCGCCTGGTTGCCGGAAGTGCCGTGTTCGGCATCGGCTGGGGGATCGCCGGGTTCTGCCCGGGGCCCGCGATCGTGTCGATCGGCTTCGGGTCGGCGAAGGGGATCGGGTTCGTCGTCGCGATGCTGGCCGGGATGGCGGTATTCGAGTGGTTCGAAAGGCGCAGAAGCGTGCGGTGATGCCGTGACCGCCGGATGCCGGAGGCGCACTGCGGCGGTTGCGCCGGTCAAGGTCGGTCGATCCGCATGAGCACGGCCCTACCGGGTCGTGCCGGATATCCATCGGCTGATGCGGCGCGGCGTGACGCTCTTCCATGACACCACGGCAAGTTTCCATGTCACGAATGCTCGTGTACACGACGGCCGCCGCGCATCCTCCCGGACAGCCGGCGCAGGATCGCGCGCCATGCCACGAGCCAGCCGCTCCGGCTTGCCGGTTCCACGACGGCCGTGCTGACCGCGCCCGCGCCGCCGGCCGACAGCGCCACGTGGCCGGCCGTCTCGAGCGTCAGGCATTCCCCTTCGTCGAGCAAGCGGCGGATGTGCCGCGGCGCGTCGGGCAGCCAGTCGAGCCCGCCGTGGCGCAGCGTGACCGCAAGCGCGCCGTCCAGCACGATCAACTGGCTGCCCTTGTCGAACCACGCAAAGTGGCTTTGCCCGGCGTCGAGCCGGATGTGATGCGTTCGCATGGCGATTCCCTTTGCGGTTGCGCGGCCTCGCGACGGCGAGGCGACAGCGTGCAGTCAGGTTAGGGAAACGGGCACCGGCACGACAGATTCAGGGGACGGGAATCTGTTGCGGTGCAGACGACGATTTTGCGCTGCTGTATCGGTGGGTTTCCCCGGAATCTGTATCTGGCGTGCCATCGGCCGCGCGGGCACGATCGCCTGCATGACGCCTTTCACCGATTCATCCCGCCCACCGTTGCCGATGGATGGCGAGCCGCTTTACGAACGGCTCGCCGAGCATTACCGCCGCATCATCGCGGCCGGCACGCTGTCGCCCGGCGACCGGATGCCGTCGGTGCGGGCGTTCATGGCACAGCACGGCGTGAGTCTGTCGACCGCGATTCAGGCGTTCCGGCGGCTCGAGGATACGGGCTGGTGCGAGGCGAAGCCGCGCTCCGGCTACTTCGTGCGGCGCCGCGCGGCTGTCGCGCTCGAAACGCTGCCGGAAAGCGACGGGCCGCCGCTGAGCGTCGAGCCGCCGTTCGCGGGCCTGCACGAGCGCGTGTCGCGTGTGATCGACCGCGCCAACGCGACGCCCGATGCGCTGAATCTCGGCGGCGCGTCTGCGCTGGCCACGCTGTATCCGGCCGAGCCCCTGCAGGCGCTCGCGATCCGGTTGTTGCGGCGCAAGCCTACCTTGCTGACCGATGCGGGGCCCGTCGGCGGGTCGCCCGAGTTCCGGCAGACGATGGCCAAGCGCGCGCTGTCGTACGGCGTGACGGTGACGCCGGACGACGTGATGTCGACGAGCGGCGGCGTCGATGCCGTGAATCTCGCGTTGCGTGCGGTCGCGCGCCCCGGCGACACGATCGCGATCGAATCGCCCGCGTTCTTCGGCCTGATCCAGTTGCTCGAAAGCCTCGGCTTGCGCGCCCTCGAAATCCCGGCCAGCCCGACGACCGGCCTGTCGATCGAGGCGCTCGAAGTGGCGCTGACCGCGTATCCGGACATTCGTGCCGTGGTGGTTGTGCCGAACCTGCAGAACCCGCTCGGCTGCGTGATGCCCGACGGGCGCAAGGCCGCGCTCGTCTCGCTCTGTTCGCGCCACGGCGTGGCCGTGATCGAGGACGAGCCCTATCGCGAACTCGTCGAAGCGCCGCAGACGGTCAAGCCGGTCAAGGCATGGGACCGCGACGGCACGGTGATCTACTGCCCGTCGTTCAACAAGGTGCTGGCCCCCGGGATGCGGCTTGGCTGGATAAGCGCGGGGCGCTGGCACGCGCGCGTGAAGATGCTGAAATTCGCGCACAGCCGGCACAATGCCGCGTTACTGCAGGCCGTTGCGGCCGAATTCGTCGGTTCGGGCGCGTTCGATCGCCATCTGCGCCGGTTCCGCGAACAGCTGCGCGTGCAGCGCGACGTGACGATCGACGCGATTGCACGGCATTTTCCGGCCGGAACCCGGATGAACCAGCCGCCGGGCGGGATGCTGCTGTGGATCGCGTTGCCGGACGGCGTGCGCTCCGAGGCGCTGTTCGATGCCGCGCTGGCGCACGGGGTCAGGATCGCGCCCGGGGCGATCTTCTCGAATTCCGACCGCTTCGACGGCTATATCCGGCTTGCTTGCACGCGCGTGTTCGATGCGGCGCACGAAGCGGCGTTCGAAACGCTCGGCCGCCTCGTGCGGGAAGCCATGGCGCCCAGGTAGGCGCGGTGGCCGCCGGCCGGGCTTGCGAAACCGCAAGCGCACTGGCTTTCCGGGCCATCGACGCAGCCAGCCGCCGCCATTTCATCGGCTGGCCGAGTGTGTGGCGAGGTGCTGGCGGATCAGCGACAGGTAACGATCGCCGACCGAGAAATCGCGCGCGGCGCGCGGCCGTTCGGCCTGGCGCAGCGTGGCCGGTGCGCTCATGCCCAGATAACGGCAAACGGCGGACGGGAAGGGCTTGCGTGTATGCCCGAGCTGGCGAGCCGCGCGCTCGACGCGGGCGTCGCCGACCTGGGCGCGGAGCCATGCCAGCACCTGGCGATCGGCGTCGTTGACGATACGAACGAGTTGTTCCATCACGCACCTCACTGTTCATAAATACAGTGCTGTAAATATAACCAGTGTTTTGGGCGACCGCAAGCGGATGCACGCGCGGCTGGCCGTTCGGCCAGGATCAGCGAGCCGGCGCGGCGGTGCGCGTGACCCGGGCAACAGCGGCCGCAGGGGTGACCGAGGCAGCGGG
This sequence comes from Burkholderia sp. ZZQ-2, assembly GCF_050768715.1. Lineage (NCBI taxonomy): Bacteria > Pseudomonadati > Pseudomonadota > Betaproteobacteria > Burkholderiales > Burkholderiaceae > Burkholderia > Burkholderia sp. ZZQ-2. The sequence goes on from NZ_LDVA01000297.1 coordinate 114,715, forward strand.
CGCCGCGGAGGCGGTGCCCCCCGTATAGCGCGCGTCGGTCAGCGTGCCGAGGAACGCGACGATGTCGTCGATCTCCGCGTCGGTCAGCGCGGGCGGCGTGCCGGGCCGGCGGTTCATCGGCGTCGAGTTGACGTTGATGTTGCCGCGATAGGCGGCCGGCACATCGTCGAACGTTCCGGCCCCGTGATACCAGAAGCCCGGGTCGGTCGAGCGCGTGTTGTAGAACGCGACCGCGTCGCGCAGCGTCGTGAACACGCCGTTGTGCATGAACGTCTGCTTGAGCGCGACGTTGCGCAGCCCCGGTGTGCGCAGGTAGCCGCACCATTGCGTCGGCTCGGGCCAGCGCAGCCGCCGGGCGGTGTCGCACAGCCCGTTGTCGAAATGCCGCGGATCGCGGTTCGCCGGCAGCGCGCGGTTGCGCGGCACCGCGATCGCGTCGTAGCCGAAATCGGTGAAGAGCGAACGCTCCGGTCGGCTCGACGTCTCCGACAGCGTGTGGCAGCTCGTGCAGTTGCCCTTGTCCGGATTCCGGAACAGCGCGAGGCCGCGCATCTCGGCCGGCGCGAGCGGCTTGCGCGTGCGCAGGAACGCGTCGAAACGCGACGTGAACGGCGCCATCTCGTCGCTCTGCAGATAGGCCTCGACGGCCAGGCCCAGCGCCCGCACCAGTTGCCCGGGATCGCGCCGCACCGACGCGCCGAAGCGCGCGGCGAGATCGGGCGCGAGTTCGGTTGCGTCCACCTTGCGCAGCAGCGCGGCCGGCGACCGGTTGTTCATCTCGTTCGGATCGAACAGCGGCCCGCGGATCTGCTCGGCGAGCGTATCCGCGCGGCCGTCGCTGAACAGGCCGCCGAACGGCGACGGTGCGGGCGCGTCGTCGTCCTGGTAGAAGTGGCGGCGCGGCACGTAGCGCACATAGAGCAGCGACGGCGCGTTGCGCTGGCTGAAACGCCCGGGACGGCTGCCTTCCGGCACGCCGGGCCCCGCGAGCGAGGCGGCCGACAGCGTCGGCGCGAACGCGCGGCCCGGGTCGTGGCAGCCCGCGCACGACATGCCGCGCGGCTCGGACAGCCGTGAATCGAAGAAGATCCGGCGGCCGAGCGCGACGAGCGTCGGGTCGGGCGCGAAGCGCGCGGTCGCCGCATCGATCTTGCCCGTCACCTGCGGCGTGCCGTTGCCGATCGTGCCGACGACTCGCGACGGCGGCGCACCGGGAAGCAGGACGGTTTCGGCCGGCGCGGCGTGCGCCGCGAGCGTCAGGCCCGCGAGCACGGCAGCGGCCAGCGTGCGCAGCGTTTGCCGGCCGCGCGCGTGGCGGTCGGCACATCGAACTCCTTCACTCACGGCGCGATGAACCCCGTCTTGTCGCAGGCGAGCGTCCTGCCCGACTGGTTGCACGACGCGAGCAGCTTGCCGGCCGCCGAATACGCGTGGAAGACCCAGCCCGTCGCCGGGGCGGCCCGGCGTTCCATCATCAGGAAGCCGAAGCTGTTGTTGTGCGACAGCCGCTCGATCACGGCGCCCGGTGCCGGTGTCAGGCCGGCCGGGAACGGGTCGGGCAGCGCGACGTCGAGATTGTCGCCGCCGTTGCCGGACACGATCGTCGCCGGGTGCCCGGACGAGAAGTTGATCGCCTGGAAATCGTGCACGTGCCCGTGCAGCGCCACGTGCACGCCGGGCGGGTAGTACGCCTGGGCGTTGAGGCTCGACATCACCGACTGCAGCGCGAGGTTGCCGGGCGCGGGCGTGCTGCCGGCGATCGGCGCGAACGCGAGGATCGGATGGTGGTTCGTGAAGATCGTCGTCGTCATGCCGGCCGTCGACGCGAGCGCGGCGACCGTCTGGAACTGCTTCTGGTAGATGCCGAACTGCGCGTCGGTCGTCTTGAGCGGCGTGCGGCCGACCTTCGCGGTGTCGAACACGATCACCTGCGAGCCGCCGCCGAGCGATACCGCATAGGGTTCCGAATAGTTCGCGTTGCTGTCGTTGGCCGGATCGTCGCACGAGCGCGCGGCCGAATACGGGCGCGGATCGAGGAAGCGGAACCAGCCCTGGCCCGCGCGTGCGCATTCCTCGTGGTTGCCGCGCACGACGACCCACGGGGCCTTCGCGAGCAACGGCGCGGCCGGGCGGAACAGGTCGGCCTGCCATGTATCCCAGCCGTAGCCCCACGGGCTGTCCTTGCAGCCGGCGATGTCCGGCGGGCATGCGTTTTCGCGGTAGTGGTAGTCGCCGATGTGCATCACCAGGTCGGGCGACAGCTTCGCGACGCTGGCCGCGATCGTGTCGAGCGGCCAGACCGTCGCGTCGTTGCACGCCTGCCATGCGTTGTCGGCCTTCTTCATGCGGCAGCCGGTGTCGGCGATGATCGCGATGCGTTGCGGCTGCACCTTCGGCAGCGGCAGCGTGCGGCCCGCGACGCTCGCCGCCAGCGCGCCGGCCGGCAGCGTCGCCTCGCAGACGGACACCGGGAAGCTCGACGGCTTCGAATCGGACGGATCGCTGGCGGTCGGCCGCTGGGCGATGGTCGCGGCGCCCGCGCGCAGGGACATGCGCGACAGCTTGCCGTCGACGCTCAGTTGCGGGCACAACGGATCGCTGGCCGACGCGGGGGTGTAGTTCGTGATGACGCGCGCGATCGCCTGGTTCGTATCGCCGATCTCGACCCATGCGGCCTGGACGTTGACCGACGCACTCGCCGGATCGTCCGGCGAATCGATGTGGTTCGAGCACGCGGACAGCGCGGCGAAAGCAACAAGGGGAGCGCAGCGGACGAGCAGGGCGCGCGGGAGGAGTCGTCGCATGGGAGGCACCGTAGGAAAGTCGTCGACGATACGCAACATGAATGTAAGAAATATGAAAAACGGGGCGCGACGGAGGGTTCGCGCGCGGGCCGGGCGTCGACGTTGCGGCGGCGGGTCGCGGCCACGGGGGCTTGACTTCAAGCCGGCTTGAAGCAGCAAAGTGCGATGCACGATCAATGAACCGGAAAGGGAATCGACGATGGAAACCAGACGTCCCAATGACGAACAATCCGCGCTTTGGAACGGCCCGTCAGGGCGCGCCTGGGTCGAGACGCAGGCGCTGATCGACCGGATGTTCGAGCCGTTGGAGCGGTTGCTCGTGGAGGCGGTTGCCGCGTCGTCCGCGCGCAGCGTGCTCGACGTCGGCTGCGGCACGGGCGCGGTCACGGTTGCGATCGCGCGGCGGCTCGGCGCGCATGCGCAATGCACGGGTATCGATATCTCGGCCCGGATGATCGACGCCGCGCAGGCGCGTGCCGAACGCAGCGGCGTCCACGCCCGCTTCGTGCGTGCCGATGTGCAGACGCACGCGTTCGAGCCCGCGAGCGTCGACCTGATCGTGTCGCGCCTCGGCGTGATGTTCTTCGACGATCCGGTTCGCGCGTTCGCGAATCTGCGGCAGGCGGCGCGGCCGGATGCGCGGATGCGGTTCGTCGCATGGCGCAGCGCGGCAGACAATCCGTTCATGACGATCGCCGAGCGGGCCGCGGCGCCGTTGCTGCCGAACCTGCCCGCACGGCGGCCCGGCGCGCCGGGGCAGTTCGGCTTCGGCGACCGGCAGCGGATCGCGTCGGTGCTGGCGGACAGCGGCTGGGCGGACGTGGCGATCGAGCCGGTCGAACTGGCGTGCGCGCTGCCCGCGTCCGCGCTGGACGACTACATCACCCGGCTGGGCCCGGTCGGGCTGGCGTTGCTGGAAGTGGACGACGCAACGCGGCGGCGCGTGGTCGACACGATGCGTGCCGCATTCGAGCCTTACGTCGACGGCGCGGAAGTGCGCTTCGATGCGGCATGCTGGCTCGTGACGGCGCGTGCACCGTCCGTGTGACACGTTGCGGCGAGGAAGCGGATCGGGGAAGGGGCGGCCGCTTCGCCCCGCGCGTTGCCGTTCGCGCGGGACGTGGCCGGGCTGCATGACATACGCGCGTCAGCGTCGCCGCGCGCGCAGCATCAGCCACGCGCAACCGCCGGCGACCAATGCGAGACCGAGCAGGACGGCTTCGACGCCGAGCGCGAACCCGGGCGGCATGTCTCCGGTGTCCGGCATCGGCGACAGGTTGATGCCCATCGCGACGGCGCCGCCGGCGAGCAGCGCCGCGCAGACGATCCAGTAGACCTTGCCGCGCGGCGCCGCGGCGCGGATCCGCCACAGCGCGATGCCGGCTCCGCCGAGATAGAGCACGGCGAGCGTGCCGAGCGCGATGACGTCGGAGGCGCGGCTTTGCAGGAGCCCGGTCATCGTGCGGCTCCGTCGGGCGTGGCAGGCCGCCGCGGCGCGGCAATGACGGCGGGCAGGGTCATTCGGCCTCCGTCGCATGCCCCGGCGCGCGGCTCAGCAGATGCGTGCGCTTGTCGGCCGCGAGCGACACGTAGCGTTCGTACTGGCGCAACACGTCGGCAATCACTTCGTCGCCGCGCAGGTATTCGACGTCGTAGCCGAGCCGCCCGTCCTCGAAGAACGTGACGATCCCGTACACGTGGGCCCGTGCCGCTTCCGGCCCGGCCGTCTCGCGCACGAGGAACGCGGCCGCCGATTTCACCGTCACGCGCACGCCGTACACGAAATCGCGGTGGTCGGCGGTCGGCACGGTCAGGCGCACGGCGTCGTCGCTGTCGCGCTGCACGTGCGCATCGACGCCGCCCGCGCGCAACTCGTCGGCGACTTTGCGCAGCGCCGGCTCGACCGTTTCGGCGACGAACTGGCGTGCTTCGGCTTCGGTCGTCTGCCGCAGGATGTGCGTCAGGCGGTGGCGCCAGTGCTGGCCGGTCCAGAAGCTCGTCGCGGGCGCGACGTCCTGCGAATAGTGCACGCGGTCGGCCGCGAGCCCGCGCCACAGCCCGTAGCAGAGCGCGATCATGATGATCGCGACCGGCAGCGCGGCGATCAGCGTCATCGCCTGCAATGCGCCGAGCCCGCCTGCGACGAGCAGCACCGCGGCCGTCACGCCGAGCAGCGCGGCCCAGAACAGCCGTTGCCAGACGGGCGAGTGCGCGTGGCCGCGCGTCGCGATCTGGTCGATCACGAACGCGCCCGAATCGGCGGACGTCACGAAGAACACCGCGATCAGCACGATCGCGGCGATCGACAGCCCTTGCGACAGCGGCAGGAAATCGAAGAAGCGGAACAGCAGCGCGTCGACATTGGTGGCCGTCTGCGCGAGCGCGCCGGCCGCGCCATGCGTATCGAGCCAGATCGCGCTGTTGCCGAACACGGTCATCCACACGAGGTTGAACGCGGTCGGCACGAGCAGCACGCCGATCACGAACTGGCGGATCGTGCGGCCGCGCGAGATGCGTGCGATGAACATGCCGACGAACGGCGACCACGACACCCACCATGCCCAGTAGAGGATCGTCCAGCCGCCGAACCAGCCTTCCTCGCGCGGCGACGCATACGCGTACGTGCGGAACGACAGGTCGACGAGGCTCGACAGGTACTGGCCGATGTTGTCGCCGAGCGCGCGCAACAGGAACGCCGTCGGGCCCGTGACGGCCACGAACGCGAGCAGCAGGAACGCGAGCAGCAGGTTCAGTTCGGACAGCCGCCGCACACCCTTGTCGAGGCCGCTTGCGGCCGACAGCCCTGCGAGGATCACGACGAGCGCGACGAGCCCGATGCGAAACGCATTGCTGCCCGTATCCCAGCCGGCGACCGTATGCAGGCCCGCGCTGATCTGCATCACCCCGTAGCCGAGCGTCGTCGCGATGCCGGCGACCGTGCCGACCAGCGCGAACGCGTCGACCGTGTGGCCGATCCAGCCGTTGATGCGCTCGCGCAGCACCGGATACAGCCCCGAGCGGAGCGTCAGAGGCAGGTTGTAGCGGAAGCCGAAGTACGCGAGCACGAGCCCCATCAGCCCGTAGATCGCCCACGCGTGGAAGCCCCAGTGGAAGAAGGTCATCAGCATCGCCTCGCGGGCAGCGGCGGGCGTGCCGGGGTCGACGGTCGGCGGCTTCAGGAAGTGCTGCATCGGCTCGCCGACGCCGAAGTACATGAGGCCGATGCCCATGCCGGCCGCGAACAGCATCGCTGTCCACGACACGAAGCTGAATTCGGGTTCGGCATCGTCGGGGCCGAGCCGGATGTTGCCGAAATCGCTCGCGGCGATCAGCACGAGAAACACGAGGAAGCCGGTGACGGCGAGCACGTAGAACCAGTCGAAGCGCGCGACGACCCATTGCTGGCCGGCGGAGAACAACGCGCCGGCTTCGCTCGGGAGCAGTGCGCACACGACGAGCAGTGCGCCGATGACCGCGAGCGCGGGCAGGACGACCTGCGGCTTGAATGTCGTGCGGGGCGAGGGGCGGGAATCTGGCATGGCTGGCATCCAGTTGTGGGCGCAACGAGGCGCGACGCCGCCCGGCGCGCGTGTCGCGCGTCGGACCCTGATACGGCGTGCGTCGAGTGTACCGCGGTGTCAGGACTGCAAGAAGGGGTATGCAGGAGGGTTGAACCTGACGAATTGTAAGGTATCGAGGGGATCGAGAAAACCCGTGCAGTTTGCGCGGCGTGCGGACGGGGCGTTGAAAACGCCCCGCGGCGGCCGCGTATCGGGTGCCCGGACAGCACGCGGGCATCCGAGCAATGCGTGTCGCCCGGGGCAGGGGCAGCGCGCCAAAGGCGCTGCCGCGATGGCTCAGAACGTGACGGCGATGCCGGCCATGCCGACGAACTGGCCGTGCGTCGTCGAAGGCGTGAGCTGCTGCGAATCGCCGACGATCGGCGCCGCGTCGATCACGTGGCCGGCACCTTGCGCACCGAGCGTCCGGCCGCTCGAATGCGTGTACGCCTGCAGCGCATAGAGCGTCGTGCGCTTCGACAGGCTGTAAGACTCCTTCAGCGAATACTGCTGGTAGCGGGCCGCGCTGTCGATGCCGTTCGCCTTCGATGCGAGCGTATACGCGAACGCGCCGGCCACCGAGAATGCCGGCGTGAAGCGGTATGCGGCGAGCGCGCCGTAGGTGTTGAACACGGCCGTGTCCGTGAACGCGGAGCCGTTGCCGGGCAGGTACTTCACGTTCGAATAGTTGACGCCCATCGTCAGGTTGCCGAGCGTGTAGTTGCCGGCCGCCGCGACCTGCTCGACGGCCTTCGCGGTCAGGTAGCCCTGGTTCAGCACGGACACCGCGAAGCTGCCCGACGCGGCGGTCGCCGGATTCAGGAAGCCTGCCGACGAGCCCGAGCTGTTGATGCGCAGGTAGCCGGCCGCGACGCCGATCGGCCCGTTCGCATAACGCAGTGCGGCGCTGAACGTGTTGCCCTTGCCGGTCGCGCCGGCAATGCCGCCGAATGCGTACATCGCGCTCGCGGTCAGTCCGGCGAAGGTCGGCGACGTATAGGTAACCGAATTGTTCACGCGGATCGTCGTGTCGAGGCCGTCGATGTCGCCCGGGTGCGCGCCTGTCGCACCGGTCAGCCAGCTGCTCGACGCGTACGGGCCGACGAACAGGAAGTAGGGCGTGTACTGGCGGCCGGCCGTCATCGTGCCGTAGCGATCGTTGCGCAGGCCGACGAAGGCCTGGCGATTGAATATCAGGCCGGCGGCGGATTGCGCGCCGTTGTTCAGGTTGAAGCCGGACTGCAGGTCGAAGATCGCATGCGTGCCGCCGCCCAGATCCTCGTCGCCGCGCAGCCCGAACTTCGACGCATACAGGTTGCCGTCGCGCATGTAGAGGTTCGAATGGCCCTGCTGGTTGTTCACGTACGCGAGCGAATCGTCGACGACGCCGTACAGCGTCACGCTGCTCTGCGCATGGGCGGCGGTCGCGCCGAGCGACGCGGTCGACAAAATCAGGATTGCATAGCGGTTGACGGGTGCTTTCACTGTCGATCTCCGGATCTCTTCATCTTTTCAAGGTGGGGGGGAGGCTCGATCGCCTCCTCTGTGGCGGGCGGCGGGCCGCATGAACGGCCCGCCCGATCGGGTTTGCTTCAGTTGTCGAAGGCGACGACGATGCGGCGCCATGTACCGCTCTGCGCATCCTGTTCGACGCGTGCGCCGCGCACGGCGACCGCGCCTTGCACCGACGCGGGCAGCAGGATCTCGACGCGGTCGGCCGGGCGTGCCGGGCGGCCGTCCCAGCGCACCGACACGTCGAGCACGCCCGACGCCTCGCGGCCGGTTTCGACGCGCCACAGCCCGTATTCGCCGTCGCGCCATGCTTCCGTCTCGCCGTCGTCCTCGATGCATTCGCCGTACGCGACGCCGTCCTCGACGCGCGGCGCGACGACGAAGCCGCGCGTGTCGGCACGTGCGCCGAAATGCTGTTCCGCGACGTTCAGCGGCAGCACGCGGCCCTCGCGCAGCAGCATCACCGGCGTGTCGAGCGGGGCGGGCAGCGTTACGCTCGCGCCGCCGTCGAACGACCGCGCGCTCGCACAGCACATCCAGCGCGCGCCCGACGGCAGGTAGACGGTGCGCTCCGTCAGGCCCGGATCGACGACCGGCGCGACGAGCAGCGCGTCGCCGAGCATCATGTCGTCGCATGCGTCGTAGCAGCGCGCGTCACCGGGGAAATCGGCGAAGGTCGGCCGCAGCACGGGCTCGTAGCGCGTCGTCGACAGCCACAGCAGGTGATAGAGGTAGGGCAGCAGCCGGTAGCGCTGCTTGATCAGCGATGCGACCTGCGCGGTGATCTCCGGGTACATCCACGGTTCGTTGACGCTGCCGTCGTCGTTCCACGAATGGATGCTGAAGCGCGGCATGAAGATGCCGAACTGCACCCAGCGCAGCAGCAGTTCGGGCGACGGCGCGGGCCCGGAGAAGCCGCCGATGTCGTGGCCGATGTTCGACACGCCCGACAGCGCGAGCCCGAGGCCCATCTTCAGGTTGTAGCGCAGCGTTTCCCACGACGTGTAGTTGTCGCCGGACCAGGTCTGCACATAACGCTGCATGCCGGCGCCGCCGGAGCGCGACACGAGGAACGGGCGCTGCGCCGGTGCATGCGCACGCTGCGCTTCGCGCGACGCGCGCATCATCAGCATCGTCTGCAGCACCTTCGCCTCGCGCGCGGGAAACGGCTGGCCGAAGCCGTGCGCGATCGCGTCGGGCGACCAGATCTCGTATTCGTTGTTGTCGTTCCAGGTCGACTCGATCCCGTATTCGAGCAGCGCCGACGTGACCTGCTCGCGCCACCAGCGGTACGCGTCCGGCTGCGTGAAGTCGAGATACGCGCCGACCTCGTCCCAGAACTGCACCCAGGCCGGCTCGCCGGACGCCGAGCGGATCAGCAGCCCGCGCGTTGCGGCGTCTTCGAAGGCGGGATGGTCGCGCAGCAGGCACGGCTTGATGTTCGCGCACAGGCGGATGCCGTGGTCGCGGTAATGCTGCACGAAGCCCTTCGCGTCGGGAAACTTGTCGCGGTTCCAGTTGAACACGTAGCGCTTCGCGCCGATCGACGTATAGCCCGACGACAGGTGGAACGAATCGCACAGGATGTCGTGCGTGTCGCACTGTTCGACGAACTGGTTCATCTGCTGCTGCGCGTCCGGCGCATCGGTGTAGCTCATCGTCGAGCCCGAGTAGCCGAGCCCCCATTTCGGCGTGCGCGCGGGGCGCCCCGTGAGCCACGTGAAGCGCCGCGCGGCCGCGAGCGGCGTGTCGGGCGACGCGATGAAGTAGTAGTCGAGATCGCCATGCTCGGCGACGAAGTAGCGGTACGGGCCGTGATAGTTGTCGAGCTCGCGGCCCATGTCGAACGCGCAGTCCGACAGCGTGTCGTAGAACAGCCCGAACCCCTGGCACGCATCGGGCGACCACGTGATGTAGAACGGGATGTGCTTGTACAGCGGGTCGGTATGTTTCGCGCTGTAGCCCATCGCGTCGATGTTGCGCATCTCGAAGCGCGCGCCGGTGCGGTCGAGCTCGCCCGCGCGTTCGCCGAGGCCGAACACCTTGTCGCCGCGGTCGCGGGCGACGTAGTGATATGCGCGGTCGTCCCACCAGCCGAAGTTGTAGGCCTGCGTCGGGCGGTCGGCAAGCGCGACGCGCCACGCGCCGTCGGCGCCGCGCATCGACCACGTGCAGTGGCCGCCTTGCCGGCTCACGGCGAGGCGGATCTGCGCGGTTTCGATGTACACGCCGTCGTCGTCTTCCAGGAGCGTATGGGAGGGCAGCGCGAAGCCGCTCAGGTCGAGGCGGTCGCGCCCTTCGAGCGGCACGTCGTCGAGGCCCGGCGCGATCGTCCACGTGCGCGGGTTGCGCGCCGTCGCATCGGGCAGCACGCGTACCCGCACGATGTCGTCCTCGAGCACGAAGATCTCGAGGGTCGCGCCCGTATCGGACGCGAGCAGCACACGGTTCGCGTGCTGGCCGGCGACGCGGAACACGGGCGGATGAAGAAGCGAAGTCATGAATGCGGTTCCAGTTAGGGGCGAAGGTCAGGCGTGCCGTGCGAGCAGGCGTTCCTGCTTCGACTGCCCGCGGATCAGCACCGCGAGCAGCGTGACGCCGATGATGTCGAACAGGCCGAGGCACGCGAACAGCGGCGCATAGCCGATCTTGTCGGCGAGCGCGCCGACCAGCAGCGAGAAACCGAGCCCGCCGATCCACGCGGCCATCCCGGCGAAGCCGCTCGCGGTGCCGACTTCCTCGGAATCGAACACGTCGGCCGACAGCGTGTTGACGAGCGCGGAGATCATCTGGTGCGCGAAGCCGCCGACGCAGAACAGCGCGATGGCCGTGTACGGCGACGACACGAGCCCGATCATCGCGGGCCCGAGCATCAGCACCGCGCCGAGCGCGACGCCGGCGACGCGCGACCACACGAGCGGCAGGCTGAACCGCTTCGCGAGATACGGCGACAGGTAGCCGCCCGCGATGCCGCCGGCGTCGGCCGCGAGAAACGGCATCCACGCGAAGATCGCGATCTGCGTGAGCGGCATGTGGCGCTCGGTCGCAAGATACAGCGGAATCCAGAAGCTGAAGGTCTGCCACGCAGGCTCGGCGAAGAAGCGCGGCAGCGCGATGGCCCAGAAGCGCCGCGCGGTGACGACGTCGCGAATGCGGCGCTTCGACACGGGCGGCATCGTCGCCTGGCCGTCGCGGATCAGCGTGCGTTCCTGCGGCGTGATGCGCGGATGGTCGGCGGGCGACCGGTATTGCGTGTACCAGAGCGCGGCCCACAGGAAACCGAGCGCGCCGGTGGCCATGAACGCGGCCTGCCAGCCGAACCGCATCGACAGGAACACGACGAGCGGCGGCGCGATCGCGGCGCCGAGCGACGTGCCCGCGTTGAAATAGCCGACCGCGACGGATTTTTCGCGATCGGGAAACCATTCCGCAACCGCCTTCATCCCCGACGGAATCGCGGCGGCTTCGAACAGGCCCAGGAGGCCGCGCAGGATGCCGAGCGACAGCCAGCCCGATGCGAAGCCGTGCGCGACGCCGACCACCGACCACAGCATTGCGAACAGCGCGAACCCGAGGCGCAGGCCGATCAGGTCGACGATGAAACCGCACACGGGCTGCATGATCGTGTAACCGATCTGGAATGCGCCGACGATGTACGAATACTGCTGCGTCGAGATCGCGAACACGTGCTTCAGCTCGGGGGCGAGCACCGCGAGGGAATTCCGTGCGAGGTAGTTGAGGATCGTGCCGAGACATACGAGCACGATGATCCACCAGCGCAACGCCTTGACTGTCTTCACTGCTGTCTCCTGTCGGGCAGGGCCGGCGCGCGGCGCCGGCCCGATCCATGACGACCATCCGTTCGGGATGGCCTGTTTCGCTTTATTCGTACGATGTCCGATCTTGATCGGTGCCAGTTTTCCCGGTTTGACGCGGAATGATGGCGTTCAAGCGAACACTTCGCCGTTGTTGGAGGCTGAAGTTATCGGACGACTGATCATTTTCGAACATCGTATGTTCGAATTCGAATCCGGTCAACGCGAAATTGCATTCGAACGAACTTGCTTGGGGTTTTCCCCATGGGCAGGCGCAGGCGACGCACGTGCAGACCTGCGGCGATCACGCGCCAAAGGCCCGTGCGGCGGGGCTGTGCGGGCGTCGGGCGATCGCGGGGCGGGGGAACGGGGCGCCACAACCCGGATGAAAATTTATTTCTTTTCGCAATTGGGATTGTGTAAATTCATTTCCATCATTCTTTCAACAACCCTTCGCATGACGCCTCTCGCTCCGCACGATGCCAGTCACGACGAACCCGCGATCGCCGAACGGATCGCGTCGGCGATGCCGTTGATGACGCCGATCCACCGGCGCATGGGCGAGTTCGTGCTCGCGAATCCGTTCCGCGCGGCGACGATGCGCATCGACGAACTCGCGCAGGCCGTGAATGCGTCGATCGCGACCGCGAACCGTTTCGCGAAGGCGCTCGGTTTCGACGGCTATCCGGCGATGCGCGCGGCGCTCGTGCGCGGCTTCGAGGCGACGCTCGGGCCGGTCGAGCGGCTGCGTTCCGCGCAGGAGCAGGAGTCCGGGGTGCGCGGTGCCGCATGGATCGACGCGGTATTCGACCAGGCCGTCGCGAACATCGAGAACACGCGCGCGCAACTGGACGCGGCCGATGTCGAGGCCGCGGTCGAGGCGATCGTCGGCGCGCGGCGCGTGCTGATCCTCGGCGCGGGGTCGAGCGCGTTCCTCGCCGGGCTGATGGAGCACGGGCTGTCCGTCTGCCACGACAACGTGCAGTCGCTCGCGCTGCTCGGCGGCCCGTCGCACGCGGCACGGCGGCTCTATACGGCCGACTCGCGCGATCTCGTGATCGCGCTCGCGTTTCCGCGCTACGTGAAGGACACGATCGAACTGGCCCGCCGCGCGGCGGCGCGCGGTGCACGCGTACTCGGTATCTCCGACGGCCCGCAATCGCCGCTGGCGCCGATCGCGTCGCTGAACCTGTACGTCAAGGCCGAACGGCGCTTCGCGGCCACGTCGGAAGCCGCCGTGCTCACGATGATCGAGGCGCTGATCGACGCGGTCGCGCTGCGCACGCACCGGTCCGCGAAATCCGCCGCCGAGATGACCGAATTCCTGCTGCCGTGGCTCATGCAGCCGCAAGCGACGCAGCCGGCCGCCAACCCTTCTTCCCACCGTCCGAAAAAAACATGACTTCACCCGCGATCGTTGCGATTCACGGCGGCGCAGGCACGATCCTGCGCGATGCGATGGATTCCGATACCGAACGTCAGTACCGTGCCGAGCTGACCGCGATCCTGACGGCCGCCCAGCAGGTGCTGGCCGACGGCGGCAGCGCGCTCGACGCCGTCACCGTCGCGGTGCGGATGCTCGAGGACTGTCCGTTGTTCAACGCCGGGCGCGGTGCCGTCTATACGGCCGAAGGCAAGCATGAACTCGACGCGGCGGTCATGGATGGCGCGACGCTCGGCGCGGGTGCGATCTGCTGCGCGACGCGCGTGCGCAATCCGGTGCTCGCCGCGCGGCGCGTGATGGAGGCGAGCGAACACGTGCTGTTCGCCGGCGCGGGGGCCGATGCGTTCGCGGCCGCACAGGGGCTCGAACTCGCGGAGCCCGGCTATTTCGACACCGAAGCGCGTCACGCGCAGTGGGTCAAGGCGCGCACGGCAGCCGGCGCGATGCTCGACCATGACGCGGCGACGTTCGCGTTCGGCAAATCACAGTCGCAGCCGCAGCCGGCCGAGCCGCTCGATCCGGACCGCAAGCACGGCACGGTCGGCGCGGTCGCGTGCGACCGGCACGGTCACATCGCGGCGGCGACGTCGACGGGCGGCATCACGAACAAGCAGCCGGGGCGCGTCGGCGATTCGCCGATCATCGGCGCAGGCTGCTATGCGGACGACGCGACCTGCGCAGTGTCGTCGACGGGCACCGGCGAGATGTTCATCCGGCTCGCGACCGCGCATGACGTTGCCGCGCAGATCGCGTATCGCGGCGCGTCGCTCGCCGATGCCGCGCACGACGTCGTGATGAACAAGCTGCCGCGCCTCGCGGGCCGCGGCGGGATCATCGCGGTCGACGCGCAGGGCAACGTCGCGATGCCGTTCAACACCGAAGGGATGTATCGCGGTTACGCGCGCGTCGGTGAAGCGCCGGTGGTCGGCATCTACCGCGACGACGACACGGCCTGATCCCTGCCAGCACGAAGAGGAAATCCACGATGACTTCGAGCCGTAACCCGTCCGGCCTGGTGCTGCCCGAGCAGCGCGTGGTGGCCGTCGACGACCTGTCGGTCACGTTCCGCCGCGAAGGCGCGACGTTCGACGCGGTGCGCAACGTGTCGTTTCACGTCGATCGCGGCGAGACGCTCGCGATCGTCGGCGAATCGGGCTCGGGCAAGTCGGTCACGTCGCTCGCGCTGATGCGGCTCGTCGAGCACGGCGGCGGCGCGATCACGAACGGCCGGATCGCGTTCCGCCGGCGCGGCGGCGCGCTCGTCGATCTTGCGCAGGCAAGCGGTGCGACGATGCGCGGCATTCGCGGCGCGGACATCGCGATGATCTTCCAGGAGCCGATGACGTCGCTGAACCCGGTGTTTACGGTCGGCGACCAGATCAGCGAGGCGATCGCGCTGCATCAGTCGAAGAGTGCATCGGAAGCGCGCGCGGAGACGCTGCGGCTGCTCGAACTCGTGCGCATTCCGGAGGCGCGCCGCGTGTTCGCGCGCTATCCGCACCAGTTGTCGGGCGGGATGCGGCAGCGCGTGATGATCGCGATGGCGCTGTCGTGCCGGCCCGCGCTGCTGATCGCCGACGAGCCGACGACCGCGCTCGACGTGACGATCCAGGCGCAGATCCTGCAACTGGTGCGCGGGCTGCAGGACGAAATGAACATGGGCGTGATCTTCATCACGCACGACATGGGCGTGGTGGCCGAAGTGGCCGACCGCGTGCTCGTGATGTATCGCGGCGAGAAGGTCGAGGAGGGCGAATCGGATCGCATCTTCGCGGCGCCCGCGCATCGCTATACGCGTGCGTTGCTCGCGGCCGTGCCGAAGCTCGGCTCGATGCAGGGCACCGACGCGCCCGAGAAATTCCCGCTGCTGAAGGTGGAGGGTGCAAACACGGCAGCACCGGCGGCATCGCCGGCGCCCGCACCGGCGGCGAAGAGCGATGCGCAGCGGGGCTTCGATCAATCCGCGTCGCCGATCCTGCGCGTGCGCGATCTCGTGACGCGCTTCCCGGTGAAGAGCGGCGTGTTCGGCCGCGTATCGCAATACGTGCATGCGGTCGAGCGTGTGAGCTTCGAGTTGCGCGCGGGCGAGACGCTCGCGCTGGTCGGCGAATCGGGCTGCGGAAAGTCGACCACCGGCCGCTCGCTGCTGCGCCTCGTCGAATCGCAGAGCGGCTCGATCGAGTTCGACGGCCGCGACATCAGCGCGCTGAAAGGCCCCGACCTGCAGGCGCTGCGCCGGAACATCCAGTTCATCTTCCAGGACCCGTTCGCATCGCTGAACCCGCGCCTGACCGTGGGTTTCTCGATCATGGAGCCGCTGCTCGTGCACGGTGTCGCGAGCGGCCGCGAAGCGCAGGCGCGGGTCGACTGGCTGCTCGACAAGGTCGGCCTGCCGCCCGAGGCCGCGCGTCGTTATCCGCATGAATTCTCGGGCGGCCAGCGCCAGCGGATCGCGATCGCGCGTGCGCTCGCGCTGAACCCGAAGGTCGTGATCGCCGACGAATCGGTGTCGGCGCTCGACGTGTCGGTGCAGGCGCAGATCGTCAACCTGATGCTCGACCTGCAGCGCGAACTCGGCGTCGCGTACCTGTTCATCTCGCACGACATGGCTGTCGTCGAGCGCATCAGCCATCGCGTCGCGGTGATGTATCTCGGCCAGATCGTCGAGATCGGCCCGCGCCGCGCGGTGTTCGAAGCGCCGCAGCATCCGTACACGAAGAAGCTGATGAGCGCGGTGCCGGTGGCCGACCCCGCGCGCCGGCACGCCCCGCGCCAGCTCGCGGCGGACGAAATCCCGAGCCCGATCCGCGCGGCCGGCGACGAGCCGGTCGTCGCGCCGCTCGTCGCGGTCGGCCCCGATCACTACGTCGCGACGCACCGCGTCGGCGGCGCGTACTGAACGCGCGCAGGTTGCCATGGACCGCAGCTGCGCACGAGCGAGGCAACGACGCATTTTCCCCGAGCGGGCGCCGTCCCGCCGCGACTCTCACCACGCGTTATCGAATCACCCACAGGAGCCCAGCAAGATGAACAAGCCGTATTCGTTCCCGATGTTCCGTCCACGCGCACTGCTCGCAGCGGGTGCCGGCGCGCTCGCGCTGTCGGCCGCGGTGCCCGCGTTCGCGCAGCAGACCGCGGTGATGGCGGTGGATTCGACGTTCACGACGATGGACCCGTACGACGCGAACGACACGGTGTCGCAGGCCGTCGTCAAGTCGTTCTACCAGGGGCTGTTCGGCTTCGACAAGGACATGAAGCTCGTCAACGTGCTGGCAACCGGCTACGACGCGAGCCCGGATGCGAAGACTTACACGATCAAGCTGCGCCAGGGCGTGAAGTTCCACGACGGCACCGATTTCAACGCGGCGGCCGTGAAGGCGAACTTCGACCGCGTGACCGATCCCGCGAACCACCTGAAGCGCTACAACATGTTCCGCGTGATCGAGAAGACCGAAGTGGTCGATCCGTACACGGTGAAGATCACGCTGCGCGAGCCGTTCTCCGCGCTGATCAACACGCTCGCGCACCCGTCGGCCGTGATGATCTCGCCGGCCGCGCTGAAGAAGTGGGGCCGCGACATCGCGCTGCATCCGGTCGGCACGGGGCCGTTCGAGTTCGTCGAATGGAAGCAGACCGACGACCTGAAGGTGAAGAAGTTCGCCGGCTACTGGAAGAAGGGCTACCCGAAGATCGACGCGATCGACTGGAAGCCGGTGGTCGACAACAACACGCGCGCGGCGCTGATCAAGACGGGCGAGGCCGATTTCGCGTTCCGCATTCCGTTCGAGCAGGCTGCCGACCTGAAGGGCAACCCGAAGGTCGACGTCGTGGAGCGGCCGTCGATCGTGCAGCGCTACGTGTCGCTGAACCTGCAGCAGAAGCCGTTCGACAACCCGAAGGTGCGCCAGGCGCTGAACTATGCGGTGAACAAGGAAGCGCTCGCGAAAGTCGCGTTCGCCGGCTTCGCGACGCCGTCCACCGGCGTGGTGCCGCAGGGCGTCGACTACGCGACGAAGCCGGGCCCGTGGCCGTACGATCCGGCGAAGGCGCGCGCGCTGCTGAAGGAGGCCGGTTACCCGAACGGCTTCGAGACGACACTGTGGTCCGCCTATAACAACTCGACGTCGCAGAAGGCGATCCAGTTCGTGCAGCAGCAGCTCGCGCAGGTCGGCGTGAAGGTGCAGGTGCAGGCGCTGGAAGCCGGCGAGCGCGTCGCGAAGGTCGAGAGCGCGCCGGATCCGGCGAAGGCGCCGGTGCGGATGTACTACATCGGCTGGTCGTCGTCGACCGGCGAGGCGAACTGGGCGATCACGCCGCTGCTCGCCGGCTCGTCGGCGCCGCCGAAGCTCCTGAATACCGCCTACTACAAGAACGACACGGTCGACGGCGATCTCTCGAAGGCACTGGAGACGGTCGACCGCACGAAGAAGGCCGAGCTCTACGCCGATGCGCAGAAGCAGATCTGGGCCGATGCGCCGTGGATCTTCCTCGTGCAGGAGAAGATCGTGTATGCGCGCAGCAAGCGGCTTCAGGGTGCGTACGTGATGCCGGACGGTTCGTTCAACTTCGACGAAATCTCGCTGAAATGACAGTGGTGATGACGGCGGTTCGTCCGCCACGCGGTGCCGGCGGCGCAAGCCGCCGGCACGCTGATTCGATCGGTGCCCCATGCTGAATTTTCTCGTCAAACGCCTGTTCGGCCTGCTGCCCACGCTCGCGATCGTCGCGGTGCTGGTGTTCCTGTTCGTCCACCTGCTGCCGGGCGACCCGGCGCGGCTCGCGGCCGGGCCCGAAGCCGACGACGCGACGGTCGCGCTGGTGCGCACCGATCTCGGCCTCGACCAGCCGCTGCCCGCGCAGTTCGTGAACTTCTTCGTGAAGATCGCGCACGGCGATTTCGGCCTGTCGACCCGCAGCAAGCGGCCGGTTTCGACCGAGATCGGCGAGCGCTTCATGCCGACGCTGATGCTGACGCTCGTCAGCATGGCGTGGGCGACGGCCTTCGGCATGGCGATCGGCATCGCGTCGGCGGTGTGGCGCAACCGCTGGCCGGACCGCCTCGGCATGACGCTCGCGGTGTCGGGCATCTCGTTTCCCGCGTTCGCGCTCGGCATGCTGCTGATGGAAATTTTCTCGGTGAAGCTCGGCTGGCTGCCCGTTGTGCCGGACGGTTCGTGGCGAAGCTACGTGCTGCCGTCGCTGACGCTCGGCGCCGCGGTCGCGGCCGTGATGGCGCGCTTCACGCGTGCGTCGTTCGTCGAGGTGCTGAACGAGGATTTCGTGCGCACCGCGCGCGCGAAAGGCGTGCACGAGCCGATGGTGGTGCTCAAGCACTGCCTGCGCAACGCGATGATCCCGGTCGTCACGATGATGGGGCTGCAGTTCGGCTTCCTGCTCGGCGGCTCGATCGTCGTCGAGGTCGTGTTCAACTGGCCGGGGCTCGGGCGCCTGCTCGTCGATGCCGTGACGATGCGCGACTACCCCGTGATCCAGGCGATCGTGTTGCTGTTTTCGCTCGAATTCATCCTGATCAACCTGACCGTCGACGTGCTGTACGCGGTCATCAACCCGACCATCCGGTTCAAGTGAGGCGCGCATGAACGCGACTGTCCAGACCGCGGCGCCGGCCGCACCCACCGCGATCCGCACGCCGTGGCGCGAATTCTGGCGCAAGTTCCGCAAGCAGACCGTCGCGCTCGTCGCGGGCGGCTTCGTGCTGGCGCTCGTCGTGCTGGCGTTCGTCGGCCCGCACGTCGTGCCGTTCGATCCGGAGAACTATTTCGACTACGACGCCCTGAACGCGGGGCCGTCGGCCGTGCACTGGTTCGGCGTCGATTCGCTCGGCCGCGACATCTTCAGCCGGATCATCACGGGCACGCGCATCTCGCTCGCGGCCGGCTTCTTCTCCGTCGCGCTCGGCGCGGTGATCGGCACGTTCTTCGGGCTGCTCGCCGGCTACTACGAAGGCTGGTGGGACCGCATCACGATGCGCGTGGCCGACGTGCTGTTCGCGTTCCCGGGCATCCTGCTCGCGATCGGCGTGGTCGCGATCCTCGGCAACGGGATGGTCAACGTGATCTGCGCGGTCGCGATCTTCAGCATCCCGGCGTTCGCGCGGCTCGTGCGCGGCAACACGCTGATGCTCAAGCACATGACCTATGTCGAGGCCGCGCGCAGCATCGGCGCATCGGACTGGACGATCATCATGCGGCACATCCTGCCGGGCACCGTGTCGTCGGTCGTCGTCTACTTCACGATGCGGATCGGCACGTCGATCATCACGGCCGCGAGCCTGTCGTTCCTCGGGCTCGGTGCGCAGCCGCCGACGCCGGAGTGGGGCGCGATGCTCAACGAGGCGCGCGCGGACATGGTGACGGCGCCGCACATCGCGATCTTCCCGAGCCTCGCGATCTTCCTGACCGTGCTCGCGTTCAACCTGCTCGGCGACGGGCTGCGCGACGCGCTCGATCCGAAGCTGGAGCGCCGCTGATGCGCATCGCACCGATGTGGCCGGCGACGCTGCCGGCCGGGCCGCGCGGCACGATCGCCGACGTGCCGGGCGTGACGGTCGGCCATTGCACGCTCGATGCCGGCAACGTGCAGACGGGCGTGACCGTCGTGAAGCCGCATCCGGGCGACGTGTACCGCAGCAAGGTGCCGGCGGGGGCCGCCGTGATCAACGGCTTCGGCAAGAGCGTCGGGCTCGTGCAGGTCGACGAGCTCGGCACGCTCGAGACGCCGATCGCGTTGACCAATACGTTCGGCGTCGGCGCGCTCGCGCACGCGCAGATCCGCGCGGCGATCGCGGCGAATCCGCAGATCGGCCGCGACTGGCCGACCGTCAACCCGCTCGTGTTCGAGTGCAACGACGGCTATCTGAACGATATCCAGGCATTCGCGGTCACGGCCGCGCATTACGACGACGCGTGCCGCGCGGCGTCGCGTGACGTCGCGCGCGGCGCGGTGGGGGCCGGGCGCGGGATGTCGTGCTTCGACCTGAAGGGCGGGATCGGTTCGGCGTCGCGCGTTGCGGTCGCGGCCGGCCGGCCCTATACGGTCGGCGCGCTCGTGCTCGCGAATTTCGGCCGGCTGCCGATGCTGACGCTCGGCGGCGTGCCGCTCGGGCGCATCGTCGCGCAACGGCGGGCGGCCGAGGCCGCGCACGCGGCGCCACCCGAGCAGGGCTCGATCATCCTGTTGCTGGCCACCGATGCGCCGCTCGACGCGCGGCAACTGTCGCGGCTCGCGCGCCGTGCGGGCGCGGGGCTGGCCCGCACGGGCTCGGTCTACGGGCACGGCAGCGGCGACATCGCGCTCGCCTTCTCCACCGCCTATACGATCGCGCACGATGCGTCGACCCTCGCGCTGCCGGCCCTCGTCGCCGACGCGGCGCTCGATCCGCTGTTCATGGCTGCCGCCGAAAGCGTCGAGCACGCCATCGCCGATGCGTTGCTGCAGGCCGTGACGGTGGCCGGGCGCGACGGCCACGTGCGGCAATCGCTGCGCGATGCGGTGCCCGATCTCGATCGCCTGTTCAACGAAAGTCACGAAGGACGTATTGCCCAGTCATGAAGATCCTGATTTCGACCGACATCGAAGGCGTCGCCGGCGTGTTCGCCACCGAGCAGACGCGTGCCGGCAATCCGGAATACGAACGCGCGCGGCGCTGGATGACCGCCGAGGCGAATGCGGCGATCGAAGGCGCGTTCATGGGCGGCGCGCAGGCCGTGTGGGTCAACGATTCGCACGGCGGTTTCCGCAACCTGCTGCCCGACGGGCTCGATGCGCGTGCGCGTGTCGTGCTCGGCAAGCCGCGCACGCTCGGGATGATGGCGGGCCTCGAACAGCAGCCCGACCTCGTGTTCATGATCGGCTATCACGCGAAATCGCAGACGCGCGGCATCCTCGCGCACACGATCAACAGCTTCGCGTTCACGCAGGTGTGGCTGAACGGCGTCGAGCTCGGCGAAGCCGGGCTGTACGGCGCGCTGGCCCGCGAATATGGCGCGCACGTCGCGCTGGCCACCGGCGACGACGTGTTCGCGGAAGAAACGCAGCCGCTGTTTCCGGATGCGCATTTCGAGACGGTCAAGACGGCCGGCGGCGCATCGAGCGGCGATACGCTCACGCCGTCCGCATCGTGTGCGCGGATCGCAGCCGCTGCGCGCGAGACGGTCGTACAGGCACTGTCGGCAGGCGTGCGCGCCGGTGCCCGTCGGCCCGCGCCGGCCGCCTGCACGTTGCGTGTGCAGACGGCGGCGCTGGCCGACCTGTTCTGCGTGCTGCCGTCGCTGGAGCGCGTCGATGCGGTGACGCTGCGCTTCGACGGGCCTTCGGTCGAGCACGTGGTGCGCACGTTGAACAGCCTGTCTGCGATGTCGTTCATGCTGCGGTGATGCGTGCCGCGGCGATGTCGCCGGCGTGCGACCGGTCAATGGGCGGCTGCAGGGCTCGCTGTCACGGCAAGCAGGAACGTTTCCATGGCCGCGACCAGCGCGAGCGGCGTCTCGTTCATCGGATAGTGGCCCGCATTGCGCAATACGTCGACGGTGGCGAGCGGGTAGCGCCGCAGGTAAGTGCGAGCCATCAGCGCCGCGTCGAACGCCGGATCGTGCTCGCCGATCAGCACTTTCACCGGATGGGTGCCGGCGATCTCGTGGCTGAAATCCGTATCGGCCCAAGCGCGGAAGTACGCGCCGAACGCCGGCGGCGACGAACGGGCTGCCGAATACGCGGCTTTCCACGCGACCCAGGCGGCGGGCAGCCGGCCGCCGGTGCTGCGATCGATGATGGTCCGGCGATCGGCGACGTGGTCGGCGGCCCGCTCGAATAGCGCGCGTTTCTCCGCGTCGAACGGCAGGCCGCCGCAAGGCACGGGCGTGACCGGCACGAGCGCGCGCACCCGGTCGGGCGCGATGACGGCGATTTTCTCGGCCGCCATCGCCCCCATCGAGTGGCCGACGACGCTGAAGGTCGGGAATTCGAGTGCGTCGGCAAGCGCGAGCGCGTCGGCGGCGATCTCGTCGATCGTATAGTCGCCGGCTGTGTCGCGCATGCGGCCGTAACCTCGGTAGTCCATGAACACATAGCTGAAACGCTCACGCGACAGCCACGCTTCGACGGGTTCGAACGCGTGGGCGTCGCCGAACCAGCCGGGCAGTACAAGAACAGGGTGGGGGCCGTCCCCCACGCGATGAAACGTATTCGGCATGTCCGCTCCGATGCAGTGGTAATCCGGCCGATCAGGCCGACGGGTCTTGCGGCCGCGAGGTCGCGCAAGGGGTGGAGCGGATCGTAGATCGCGCGAAGGAGACCCGCCTTCGATATCGGGTCATTGATGATGGAATTCGGGCCGTGAGAAATACGCTGCTAGATCCCTACGAACACATTCCGCGAAGCGTGGTCGTGACCGCGAACGACTACGCGGCGGGTACGACGTTTCCGGAACACGCGCACGTGCGCGGGCAATTCGCGTTCGCGTCGCGCGGCACGATCAGCGTGTCGACGCCGCACGGGCGCTGGCTGGTGCCGCCGCAGCGCGCGTGCTGGGTGCCGGCCGGCGTGCGGCACGAAATGACGATGACCGGGCCGGTCACGATGCTCAACACGTTCGTGTCCGGCGACGCCGCGCTCGAGGCGGGTCTGCCCGGGCAGTGCGGCGTCTATGGCGTATCGGCGCTGCTGCGGCAACTGATCGACGATGCGATCGACCTGCCGGCCCTGTACGACGTCGACGGGCGCGCGGGCAAGCTGATGGCGCTGCTGGTCGCGGAAATCGCGACGATGCCGCGCCTGTCGCTGCATGCGCCGCTGCCGGCCGACGCGAGGCTGGCGAAGGTGTGCCGGCACCTGCTCGCGTCGCCGTCGATCGCGGCCGATCTCGACCAGGTGGCCGCCGATGCCGGCGTGAGCCGGCGCACGTTCACGCGGCAGTTTCGCGCGCAGACGGGCGTGAGTTTTGCCGCATGGCGCCAGCAGGTGTGCATGCTCGCGGCGATCGCCCGCCTGAGCGACGGGCAGCCGGTCACGCGCGTCGCGCTCGATCTCGGGTACGCGAGCGCCAGCGCGTTCACGTCGGCGTTTCGCCGCATTCTGGGCGATACGCCGAGCCGCTATCTGGAGATTCGGCGCTGACCGGAAGGCGTCCGAGCGCACTACGCCGATGTGCCGGTCGCCACAAAAAAATACGCGTCTGCCAACTTCGGTCAGACGCGCTTAAAGGCACTCGGTCAGAAAAAATGCGCGCACGGCCCGGTGGGGTCGATATCGCGCATGACATGCGTAATTGTTGCCGATCCTGATTTAATTCCGTTTGAACGTTGCGGATAACGCAGGATACGCCGCATAACGCGCAAACGATATCCTGCCGGGGCGATGATTCATGTGCAGTCGCAGCATGCGTTTCAATCGCGCGTTCGATGCGGGGGCGGCAGCCCCTGGCACCGGGCATCGATGCCCGCAGCCTGGCGTGCTGCGATGCGGCATCAAATGATGGCGCCGCAGCACGAAAAACGCCGCGTAGCGCGATGCCTGTCGGTATCGCGCCACGCGGCGTTGCGGTTTGCGGTAGCGGGCGAAGCCGGCGTGCGCCGGCTCGCGCGTCACACGTCGAAGAACACCGTTTCGTCGGGCCCCTGCATGCGGATGTCGAAGCGGTAGACGACCGGGCGGCCCGGTTGCGCGTCGCGTTTCGCGACGAGCGTCGCGCGACGCTCGGCGGGCACCGCGTTCAGCACCGGGTCGGCGGCGTTCGCGGCGGCTTCGTCGTCGAAATACACGCGCGTGAACGCATGGGTGAGGATCCCGCGCATCATCACGGTCACGTTGATGTGCGGCGCCTCGCCGGCGGTGATGCGGCCCGGCTTCACCGTCTCGACGACGAAGCGCTGCTGCGCATCGGTGCCGGTGCCGACCCGCGCGAAGCCCGTGAAGCCGGATTTCGCGATGTCGTCGCGCGACGCGGGGTAGCGGCCCGCGCCGTCCACCTGCGTGAATTCGAGCACCGCGTCGCCAACGACGTTGCCGTCGCCGTCGAACACCTGGCCGACCAGCAGCACGTGCTCGCCTTCGGCGTGTGCCGCGGCGATCGTCGGCGTGAACAGGCTCTTCAGGTCGTAGTCGTATTGCTGCGGGCACAGGCCGTACGCGAAGTACGGGCCGACCGTCTGCGAAGGGGTTTGCTTCAGCGTCGTCATGGTTCAGCGCTCCATCGGGGTAGCGTCGCGGCCGCGCAGCACGATGTCGAATTCGTAGCCGAGCGCATAGCCTTCTTCGGTGATGTCCATCGAGAAGCGCGAGATCAGGCGGTCGCGCGCGGCCTCGGGCGTGCCCTGGAAGATCGGGTCGTACGCGAGCAGCGGGTCGCCGGGGAAGTACATCTGCGTGACGAGACGCGAGCCGAAGTAATCGCCGAACAGCGAGAAATGGATGTGATTCGGGCGCCACGCGTTCGGATGGTTGCCCCACGGATACGCGCCGGGCTTGATCGTCAGGAAGCGGTAGCGGCCTTCGTCGTCGGTCAGGCAGCGGCCCGCGCCGAGGAAGTTCGGGTCGAGCGGCGCGTCGTGCTGGTCGACCTTGTGCACGTAGCGGCCGGCCGCGTTCGCCTGCCACACCTCGACGAGCGTGTTGCGCACGGGCTTGCCGCCTTCGTCGAGCACGCGGCCCGTGACGACCATGCGCTCACCGAGCGGCTCGCCGTTCTTCACGGCGTTCTTCGTCAAGTCGTGGTCGAGCGCGCCGAGATCCTCGGCGCCGTAGACGGGCGCGTACTGGTCGCGCAGTTTTTCCTTCAGCGGGATCAGCGGGCGGGTCGGGCCGCGCTTCACGGACGAACGGTACTCGGGGTGGATATAGGCCGGATGCGACGGCCAGTCGCGCGGCGTGAGGATCGTGGGGGAATCCATCGGGCGTCTCCTGATAGGTATTTCGCGAAGTGGATGGCAGGACTTTAGCCAATCCGGAAAGTTATGCAAAATGACCTTTTTTCGCGAATCACATAACCGTTCGTTATGTTCGACGCGCCAATGAAAATTCCGCCGGACAGGATGCCTGTCCGGCGGAAAAAGCGATCGGGCTTCGCGTCGTCGGTGACGACCCCGTGCACGGCCCTCCAGCCAGCCCGTCGCTGCTTTTTGTGTTTTCGTTCTTGTTGTTATCCGGCCTCCCTGAGCGCGCCCGTCATGACTGGCGGCCGGGATCGAACACGATCCCGTCGAATTCGAGTGACAGCGTGCCGCCGCGCAGCAGTGCCGCAGGCGTCGCGTCCCGGTCGGCGCCGAGCACGTCGCTCACGTAGTCCGCGCAGAACGCGCGCCGCGTCCGCAGGTTGAAGCGGTTGCCGAGCAGCGCGTCGATCCGTTGTTCCGCCGTTGCATGCACCCGGCGCTGCGCGTCGGCGGTCGGTGCCGCGACGCGGCGTGCCAGTGCGATGCGCCCGCCGTCGGTACGGGCGACGAAGCGCGACAGCGGCGTGAGTTTCGTCCACGCAAACCCGGATTCGGCGATCACGGGCTCGTCGCCCGACGTATCGACGACGATGCCGAAGCGATTGGCCCACGTGCCCACCGTGCCCGCCGCGTCGCGCGGCGCGCTCGCCGGCACGCGGATGAACACGAGATCCCCGACGTGCGCGCTGGCGGCCAGCGTGCGGATCGTGGCGAGCGGCATCGTGCGATCCGTGTCGCGTGCATCGCGCGGGGCGGTGTGGCGCGATTCGTAGGCGGCGGTTTCGGTTCGGGTGGTCATTTCGGCTCCGTCGTTCGGTGACAGCACGGAGCGGATTATGCAGACAAGTATCCGAAAGTGTTCATTTGCGTGTGCAGGTAGCCTAATATCTGACCTTGAGCATCATTTTTCGATACCAAAATGACCGAAACCGCCCAACTCATCGAAATGCTGAAGCGCCAGTTGAAGGCGCAGGGCATGACCTACCGCGACGTCGCGCGGGCGCTCGACGTCTCCGAGACGAGCGTGAAGCGGCTGTTCGCCAGCGGCCGCTTCACGCTGGAGCGTGTTGTGGAGATCGCCCAGATGCTCGGCTATACGCTCGCCGAACTCGTGCAGGAGGCTTCCGCGTCGGCGCCGAGGCTGCGCGTGCTGACCGAGCAGCAGGAGGCGCTGCTCGTGTCGGACGACAAGCTGCTGCTCGTTGCCGTTTGCGCGATCAACTACTGGACCGTGCAGGACATCGTGTCGACCTATCAGGTGACCCAGGCCGAGTGCGTGAAATACCTGCTGATGCTCGACCGGATGAACGTCGTCGCGCTGCTGCCGGGCGACCGGATTCGCGTACGCGTCGCGCGCGATTTCGACTGGCTGCCCGGCGGACCGATCCGCCGCTATTTCCATGCGCACGCGCTCGGCGATTTTCTCGACAGCCGCTTCGACGGGGAGGGCGAGACGATGACGTTCTCGCAGGGGATGCTGACGGAGGCTGCCGCCGCGGAGCTCGAGCTGGAGTTGCGCCGGCTGCGCAGCAAGGCGGCCGCGCTGCATGCGGAATCGTCGTCCGCGCCGCTCGCGCAGAAGCACGGGACGAGCTTGCTGATCGCGAAGCGGATGTGGGAGCCGGCCGGTTTCCAGGCCCTGCGGCGTCGCGCGTGATGCCTCGTCGAATGCTTGGGGCGATCCGGAAAGTTATGCAAAATGGCGTTTCATCGTCAATCGCATAACCACCCGTTATGAATAACCGTATCGCCGACGGCCGCGTCAAGTTCCGGCACCTGCAGTGCTTTCTCGCGGTCGCGCAGCTGGGCGGCGTGCAGAAGGCGGCGGAAAGCCTGTCGATCACGCAGCCGGCCGTCTCGAAGACGATCGCCGAACTGGAGGCGATCCTCGGCGTGAAGCTGTTCGAGCGCGGCCGGCAGGGCGCGCAGCCGACCCGCGAGGCGCAGCTGTTCATGCCGCATGCGAACGCGTGCGTGCTGGCGCTGCGGCAGGGTGTCGGGCTGCTTGCGCGTGAGGGCGGAGCCGCCGCGGCGACGCTGGAAATCGGCATGCTGCCGACGGTCGCGGCATCGCTCGCGCCTGCGTTGATGAAGGCGCTCGCCGCGCGCTGGCCGCGCGTCGTCGTGCGGATCACGACGGCCGCGAATGCCGATCTGCTCGAGCGCCTGAAGTCCGGCGCGATCGAGTGCGCGATCGGGCGGCTGTCGGAGCCGGAGCGGATGATCGGGCTCGCGTTCGAGCAGTTGTACAACGAGCCGCTGGTTGCGGTCGTGCGTGCCGGGCATCCGCTGCTTTCAAGCGCGGCACCGGCGGCCGAGCTCGCACGCCATCCGGTCGTGCTGCCGCCGTTCGGCACGCTGATCCGCCAGTCGGCCGAGCAGTTGCTCGGCGCCTGCGGCGCGCCGCCGCTGGATTCGTTCATCGAGGTGCTGTCGGTATCGGTCGCGCGCGCGCTGACGCTCGAGAACGATGCGGTCTGGTTCGTGCCGCTCTATGCGGCCGAATACGACCTGTCGGCCGGGGCGCTGGCACGCCTGCCGCTGCCGTCCGCGGGCACCGACGAGCCGGTCGGGCTCATCCTGCGTACCGATGCGCAGCCGTCGCCGGTCGCGCGGACGCTGATCGATGCCGTGCGCGACATCGCGCGGTCGCGGTTCGGCGATGCGCGAGCGCACCAGTCGCCACGCGCGGCGCGCAAGCGGGCTCGTCGCGACGAATAACCCGGGGCAGATCGCGCGGGATGCGCGGACCGAGCCGTCCCCGGCTATCGAATTGGCCGTCCGGCCAGTAGCTGTCCCGGTGGTGCTTGGCTTATCGTACCGATTTTGGTACGATGGGTGTCAAGACGATGACGAGACAGCAGATCCAGGTCACGCTCGGCGTGCGGTTCTTCCAGACGGCTCGTGGCAACGAGCCGGTGCGCGAATGGCTGAAGTCGCTTGGGCAAGCGGAGCGAAGGGTGATCGGCGAGGAGATCAAGACCGTTCAACTCGGCTGGCCGCTCGGCATGCCGCTGGTCTGGAAGATGGCACCGGATCTGTGGGAGATCCGCGTGGCGCTGCCGGGGCGGAGCGCCCGTGTGCTGTTTACGGTCGTCGGCGACACGATGGTCCTGCTGCACGGCTTTTTCAAGCAGTCGCGGGCCACGCCGTCGGACGATCTCGATGTCACCGTCGCGCGTCTCAAAGCGTTGACGCATGCCATCTGAATTTCCCGGTTGCGCCGGAACGCACCGCCTTCGACGGGCAGGCAGCCGGCAACGCCATGCACTGGAGTACCTCATGACGACCACGAACCATCCGCATATCGGCAGCGATTTCGATACCTTCCTCGAGGAGGACGGCAATCTCGAAGCGGCCACCGCCACCGCGATCAAGCGCGTGATCGCGTGGCAGATCGGGCAGGAAATGAAGGCGCAGCACATCACGAAAACCGCGATGGCCGCGCGGATGAAAACCAGCCGCGCCGCGCTCAACCGGCTGCTCGACGAAACCGACACGAGCCTCACGCTCGCGACGCTCGCGAGCGCGGCCGCCGCGCTCGGCAAACGGCTCAGCTTCGAGCTGGTGCCGGCCTGACGAGCGTGAAGCAGCGGCGTATGGCCGGGTTCGCGCCCATATGCGTGATGCGCACGATGCGCACGGCGCAGTGGCCGGCCCTCCGGTCGGCGGGTCGGCCATGATTCGCCGGCGTGTTGCCGCAAGCCGGCGAGTGCCGGCCCGCGCGCACATGCCGGGTCACTGGCGCGGTCCGGTCACCCGCAGATAGAGCAGCGCACCGCCCGCGAGCAGCAGCGGGCACAGGATGGCCCAGCCGGTCGTCAGGAACAGCCCGGCAACCGCGACCAGCGAAACCCACGCACAGCGGTAAGCGATGCCGCCGCGCGGCAGCAACTTCAGCGCGGCGGCCGCACCGAGCCCATACACCATCACGAAACATCCGGACGTCACGAGCACGAGCGGTTTCGGCCCGACGTCCGAGAGCGTCGTCGCGGCCAGCGCAACGGCTGCGAGCGTGGCGATCACGCCGAGGCTGCGGCGCGGGACGCCGCCGACCTGGCTGCCTTGCGCGAGCCACGCGGGTAATGCACCGTCGCGACCGAGCGCCGCACCGAGCTTGGCCGCGCCTGCGAAATACGCGTTCATCGTGCCGAGCGTGAGCAGCAGCGCGGCCGCGGCGGCGAGCACCTGGGCATGACCGCCGATGCCGCCAGCGATCAGTTCGGCGAGCGGTGCCCCCGAAGCGCCCGCGGAAGGCCCGAGCACCGTCACGCTCGCGGCGGCGACCGACAGATACAGGAACCCGACCACCACGACGGCGATCCCGGCCGAGCGCGGCATGTCGTGTGCGGGCCGTCGGAACTCGGCCGCGAGGTGCGTGATCGCTTCCCAGCCGGCGAAACTCCACACGAGCAGCGCGGCGGCCTGGCCGACCGCGAGCCAGCCGTGCGGGGCGAACGGATGCAGGTTCGCCGTGCGCGCATGCGGCGCGGAGGCGAGCACCGCCGCGAGCAGCAGCGTGACGAGCAACGCCGACAACACGAGCTGCATGCGGCCCGAAACGGTGACACCGAAAGCATTCGCGGCCGACACGGTCGCGATCAGCGCGGCAGCGGTAACGATGACGGTCGTGTGCCCGCCGCCCGTCACGGCCGCGACGTATGCGCCGGCGAACATCGCGGCAGCCGGCGCGCCGGCCGGGACCGCGAAGTAGAAGCACCATCCGACGACCGCCGCGGCTTTCGGCCCGAATGCGCACCGGGCGTAGGTCGAGACCCCGCCTGCATCGGGATAACGCGCGCCGAGTGCGGCGAAGGTGGCCGCGAGCGGCCCGGACAACACGACCAGCGCGGCCCACGCGAGCAGGGATGCCGGGCCCGCGACCTCGGCGGCCAGCGCGGGCAGCGCGATCACGCCGGTGCCGAGCACCGCGCCGATATAAAGCGCGGCGCCCTGGAAAATGGTCAGCGAGCCCGCGTGATGTGCGGCGGACGAGTCGGCATGCGAGGGCATGGACAGCAGTCTCCGGAAATCTTGTTGTGCTGGAGCGCGGGCGTCCGCGCGGAAAGTCGTTCGATGCTACCCGAAGGCAGGCGGTCGCGCGGCCCCGCGATCAGTAGTCGGTGTGGTGCCGCGTGTCAGCCGATGTCAGTGGCTGCGCGCGAGCCGCAGGCGCGCATCCTCGCGCGCGGCGGGCGACAGTTCGGGGGCGTAGTGGAACGCCCCGGAAACCAGCGAGGCGACGGGCACGCCGTCGCGGAACAGCACGCGATTTCCCGCGAGGGCCGGCACCTTGTCGCCTGGCAGCAGCGTGCCGGCAAGATTCAGCGGATCGGCGCCCGTCACGCAAACGTACTGTCCGTCGCCCGGTTGCCGCCGCAGTTCGCGCAGGACCGGGATCGCTTCAGGCAGCGCGAACTGTTCGCCCGCGAGCCCGGCGACGAAGCGTCCGCCGCGAATTTCGCCGCGCGCTTCGAGGCGTTGCAGCACGCGCACGAGCTCGCGCCAGTTCGGCAGCCAGTCGGCTTCGCGTTCGAGCAACCGCCAGAACACGACGCCATAGCGGCGCAGCAGCGTCCAGACGATGTGTTCGAGTGCGTCGGGATCGGTCGCGGGCGCACCGCGCTTCGGTGCCGGCGTTGGCGTGTCAGTCGGTGCCGAAGCACGTTGCACGAGCGCCCAGCGGCCGGCGTCGTCCATTCCGCCGATCAACGCACCGCCGCGCCGCGTGCGCGGCGCATAGGTCGCGCTGCGCTTGACGGCAGGCTTCAGCAGTGCGCGGAGGCCCGCGTAGCTGTCCGCATTCACGAGGCCGGCCGAAACGAGTTCGCCGAGCGCCTGTTCGAGTTCGACGGGCAGCATGTGCAGGTCGTCGAGCAGCGCATCGAAGAACATCGCGCCGTGCGCGGCGAGGGTGTCGCGCACCTGGGCAGCCCGTGCGGACAGCGCCGGTTGCGCGTCGGGATCGCGCAGCGCCTGCCAGGCAGAGAGGTGGCGGCGCGGCAGCAGCACGATCGGTGTCGTCTTAACGGGCGTGCCGGCTGCGCGGGCCGGCGCGCCGATGCGCGTCCACACGAGCTTGCCGGAGCGGCACAGCTCGTCGAGCCCGCCCGCCGTGTAGTCGGTGAGGCGCGCGGGCAGCAGCGCGTCTTCCCATGCGCTCGCCGCGGCCTCGAAGCCTTCGAGTTGTTCGACGACGGCAGCGAGCGCGTCGCGGCCCGTACCGCGCGTGTCGGGTGTCAGGTGTTGCCAGTGGAACAGGAAGCGCATGAAGTCGGCACGCTCCACCGGCTCGATTTCGCGGCGCAGCCGTTTCACCGTGTAGCGATGAATGCGTGCAAGCAAATGGCGTTCGCACCATTCGTCGGTCGTCGTGCCCGGTGTGAACCGGCCACGCATCACATAACCTTCGCGCTCCAGCGCCGCGAGCGCCGTCGCGACCGACGCAGGCGGCAGGCCGAGCGGTGTCGCGATCGCGTCGAGTGCAAGCGGGCCGAAACCGGTGAGCCGCGCGCGGATCACGTCGACGAGTGCGGCATCCGCTTCCCACGGCTGCGCGCAGGCAGCCGGCACCTTGAGCACCGGCGCGATGCGGGCATCGGGATGCAGCGCACGCAGGCACACGAGCCGTTCGACCGGCACCCACAGGGCGCCGCCGCCGGGCGTCACGAGTTTCGTCGCGCGGCGGCGTTCGGCAAGTTCCGCGAGCCGGTCGGGCCAGCCTTCGTGCGCGTGTGCTTCGCTGTCGGCGATGCATGCGAGCGTGAGCAGCGCGTCGTGCATTTCGTCGGCGTCGCGCACGAGCGGCCAGGCCTCGTCGCGCACGGCATCGATCGCGTCGGCGTCGAGCGCGCCGAGATCGTCGGCCGATTCAGGGTCGCTCCAGCGGCGCGACTGTACGGCCTGCGTGCGGCGCTCTTCCAGCGGCGCGTCGTCGAGGAACGCATACGGTTTCGCGTTCAGGATCTCGGCCGCGAGCGGCGACGGCGCGGGCAGGTCGCGCGCGATCAGCTCGATCGCACCGCTCTCGATCCGGCGCAGCAGGGCGAGCCAGCCATCGGTGTCCATTGCGTCGTGCAGGCAGTCGTCGAGCGTCTGGTCGACGAGCGGGTGATGCGGTATCTCGCGTTCGCCGACGATGTTCTCGAGGCAGGCGACCTGATCGGGAAACACGGTCGCGAGCAGATCCTCGCTCTTCATCCGCTGCAGTTGCGGCGCGGTGCGCTTGCCGCCGGTGAAGCGCGGCAGCGCGAGGGCCGTCGTCGCGTTCCAGCGCCAGCGCACGCCGAACATCGGCGCGTCGAGGAGTGCCTGAACGAGGACGTGTTCGGCGCTGGCCGAACGCAGGTAACGCCACACTTCGTCGAGCGCGAAGCTGTGCGCGAGCGACAGCGACAGGATGATCGCGTCGTCGGTCGCGGCCGCCTGCAACTCGAAGTTGAAGCTGCGGCAGAAGCGCTTGCGCAGTGCGAGCCCCCATGCGCGGTTGATGCGGCTGCCGAACGGCGAATGGATCACGAGCTGCGTGCCGCCCGATTCGTCGAAGAAGCGTTCCATCACGAGCGTGTCCTGCGTCGGCAGCGCGCCGAGCGCGGCGCGGGTGCGGGCGAGGTAGTCGACGATCTGGCGGGCGGCGTCGGGCGACAGGCGGAGATCGTCGACGAGCCAGCGCAACGCCGGCGCGAGGCGGTTTTCGGCGGTGGCGACGACGACGGTGTCATGCCGCAAGCCGGTCGAGGCGTCGGTATCGGCTTCGATCCCGGCCTTCGATTTCGCCTTCGCGCCCGCTTTGGCGTCGGTCCGGGGCACGGGCTTCCCGCCAGTCCCTTCACCGATGCGTTCACGGTTCTTGCCATGTGCGAGCCGGTCGCCGTCCGCGAATAGCCCGTCGAGCCGCGCGCGCAGCCGGCCGACCGCCGCCGACAGCTCGTCGCTGCGCCCCGGCGCCTCGCCGAGCCAGAACGGAATGTTCGGCGACTGGCCCTGCGCGTCCTCGACACGCACGCGGCCCGTTTCCACGCGAATGATCCGGTACGACTGGTTGCCGAGCTGGAACACGTCGCCCGCGAGGCTCTCGATCGCGAAATCCTCGTTGACCGTGCCGACCTGGATGCCCTGCGGTTCGAGCAGCACCGCGTAGTCGGCCATGTCGGGGATCGTGCCGCCCGACGTGGTCGCGGTCATCATCGCGTTGCGGCGCCCGCGCACGGTGCCGCCGACCACGTCGCGATGCAGGTACGCGCCGCGCACGCCGCGCCGGCTCGTGAAGCCTTCGGCGAGCATCTTCATCACTTCGTCGAAGCGCTCGCGTGTCAGCCGCGCGTACGGCGCCGCGCGCGTGAAGCTCGCATACAGCGCGTCTTCCTGCCATTCCGTGCACGCCACTTCGGCGACGATCTGCTGCGCGAGCACGTCGAGCGGCGCTTCGGGAATCCGCAGCGCGTCGAGCTCGCCGCGTTGCACGCAATCGAGCAGGGCCGCGCATTCGACGAGCTCGTCGCGCGACAGCGGGAACAGGCGCCCCTTCGGCACGCCGCCGACATGGTGTCCGGAGCGGCCGACGCGCTGCAGGAACGGCGCGATGCCGCGCGGCGAGCCGACCTGGCAGACCAGATCGACGTCGCCGATATCGATGCCGAGTTCGAGCGATGCGGTGGCGACGAGCAGCTTCAGTTCGCCGCGCTTCAGCCGCTGTTCGGCGTCGAAGCGGTGCTCCTTCGCGAGACTGCCGTGATGCGCGGCGATCGCATCCTTGCCGAGCCGGTCGGCGAGATGGCGCGCCATGCGCTCGGCGGTGCGCCGCGTGTTGACGAACACCAGCGTCGTGCGGTGCGCGGCCGCGAGGCCGGCAATGCGGTCGTACACCTGTTCCCACACGTCGGTGGCCATCACGGGTTCGAGCGGCACGTTCGGCAGTTCGAGCGCGAGATCGCGCTCGCGTGTGTGGCCCGTGTCGACGATCGTGCAATCGCGCGGCGCGTCGGCCGGGCCGCCGACGAGGAAGCGCGCGACCGCGTCGATCGGCTTTTGCGTGGCGGAGAGCCCGATACGCGGCAGCGCACGGCCGGCCAGCGCGTCGAGACGTTCGAGCGACAACGCGAGATGGCTGCCGCGCTTGGACGATGCGAGTGCGTGGATCTCGTCGACGATGACCGAGCGCACGTTCGATAGCATCTGCCGCCCCGACGTGGACGACAGCAGCACGTACAGCGACTCGGGTGTCGTGACGAGGATGTGCGGCGCGCGCTTGCGCAGCGCCGCGCGCTCGGCCTGCGTCGTGTCGCCGGTGCGCACGGCGGTGCGGATCACCGGCACCGGCAGGCCGAGTTGCGCGAGCGAATCGGCGATGCCGGCGAGCGGCGCATCGAGGTTCACGTGGATGTCGTTGGACAGCGCCTTCAGCGGCGACACGTACACGACGAGCGTCGCGTCGGGCAGCGTGCCGTCATGCGCGAGCGCATCGCGCACCAGATCGTCAAGCGCGCACAGGAACGCGGTGAGCGTCTTGCCGGAGCCGGTGGGCGCGGCGACGAGCGTCGAACGGCCGGCCTTGATGTGCGGCCACGCGAGCGCCTGCGCGCCGGTGGGCGCGGCGAACGTGCGCCGGAACCACGCGGCGACGGCCGGGTGGAACACGTCGAGCGCACGGGCGGCAGGGCGGGTAGCGGTGACGTCCATCGGAGCGTTGAAATAGGGTGCAAGCAGGGCGCAAAGCGTGCGCAAGGCGCGCACGAATCGAATCGTCAGTGTGCCAGACGTCGCGCGTGCGTGCCGGGTGCGCGTGTCGGCGAACGGGACTCAAATGGGGGCCTGCACCGTACTTTCAATGGACGGAAAGTTGCATGCGCGCCGGCGTGCCGATAGCACGCCGAATCGCATCAAATTGCGCCGAATTGCAACTAGACGCGATGCAGCCAGCCGAGCCAGTGTTCGAGCAGCGGCGTACGCGAGCACAACGACTGCGCGAGCCACAGCGTGCCGCCCCATGCGGCGCCCACGACGATCAGGTCGCAACGCCCGCTGTTCCACAGGTTGAGTGAATGACGCCGCCAGATCCACGGTACGCCGAGCGGGTTCGGCCAGTCGGCGAGCAGGTGCATCACGCCGCCGCATGCGAAGCCGAACAGCGGCGCGGCCCACAGCGGATGCGGATGATGGATGAGCCCGTGCCAGCCGAGCGCGAGCAGGGCGATCCAGCCGATGCCCCAGTGCGTGATGGTTCGATGCGTGACCCACAGGCGGCGCTTGCGGCGCCACCATGCGACTTCGAGCCAGTCGGGCGCGGTACCGCCCGCGACGCCCGCCGCGAATGCGGCGAACATGCCCGAATGCCACGGGCCCGTGGCGCCGGTTTGTGCGACGAGGGCGGCGGCGGCGACGCCGGCCGCGAAGCCGGACGCATGATGCGCGTTGTGTGATGCCATAGGAAGCGAGACGAAGAAACGTGAGGCGGCGCGTGAACGAACCAGTGATGCGGTGTGAAAGCGGGGCGCTATCTTCGCAGATCGGATCGCGCAGCGGGACGGACGTTTGCAGATTTTTTTTCACGCGTCACGTGGCCTGTCGCGCAGTTCGCAACTTTCGGTTTTTGTGCGCTGCGTGATGACATGAACCGGTGTGAATTGCGGCCGCGCGCCCGGTGCAATTTCGACCTGTCCGCATCCGTGTCGAGAAGCAGCGGCATGACCAGGCGCACACAGCGAATGCGCTTTCATCGCATGTCACGTGTTCGACCCTTTTTGTCCCCCTATACTACGAAACCGGATATGGCCGTCGGTGCGCCGGCGGCCATGCGCGGGACAGGTGCTTTTCCTGCCTGAAGGAGATCCACATGGGGGACATGCAATGACTACGCTGAATCGCTTCAAATCATCCGCTGTCGTGCTCGCGACGGTGGCCGGCATCGGTTTCCTGCCGAACGCACCCGTCTATGCGAAGGGGCCGCAGCCGGCCGTCCTGACGAGCTCGGCGGTCGCGGTGGCCGACAAGTACAGCGCGGATGCCGCGGAGCGGATCTTCAAGGAAGGCGGCAACGCGATCGACGCGGCCGTCGCGATCGCCTTCACGCTCGCCGTCACGTATCCGGAAGCCGGCAACATCGGCGGCGGCGGCTTCATGACGATCTACAAGGACGGCAAGCCGTACTTCATCGACTACCGCGAGCGTGCGCCGCTCGCCGCGACGAAGGACATGTATCTCGACAAGGACGGCAACGTCGTCAAGGGCATGAGCCTGTACGGCCCGCGCGCGGTCGGCGTCCCGGGCACGGTCGCGGGCATGTGGGAAGCGCAGAAGCGCTTCGGCAAGCTGAAGTGGAAGCAGGTGCTCGCGCCGGCGATCCACTATGCACGCGATGGCTTCGTCGTCGACGAGCAGCTCGCGCAGCGCGGCGTCGACGCGTCGAAGGAGTTCGGCGGCAAGACCAACTTCGACAAGTATTTCTCCGGGCTGAAGGCGGGCGTGAACTTCAAGCAGCCCGATCTCGCCGACGTGCTCACGCGCATCGCGAACGACGGCGCGGAAGGTTTCTACAAGGGCAAGACGGCCGAGCTGATCGCCGCGTCGATGAAGACCGGCGACGGCAACGGGCTGATCACCACCGAGGATCTCGCGCAGTATCGCGCGGTGTGGCGCCAGCCGGTGCAGGCGAAGTGGAACGGTTATGACGTGATCACCGCGCCGCCGCCGAGCTCGGGCGGCATCGGCCTCGTGCAGTTGCTGAAGATGAAGGCCGACCTCAAGCAGGACTTCGAGGGCGTGAAGCTCAACTCGCCGCAATACATCCACCTCGTCGCGGAAATCGAGAAGCGCGTGTTCGCCGATCGTGCGCAGTATCTCGGCGATCCCGATTTCTACAAGGTGCCGATCGCGCAGCTGACCGACGACGCCTATATCGCGAAGCGGGCGGCCGAAGTCAACCCGAAGGAGCCGTCGGATACGAAGAGCGTGCAGCCGGGCCTCGGCACGACGATGCCGGAGAAGGCCGAAACGACGCACTTCTCGGTGGTCGACAAGTGGGGCAACGCGGTGTCGAACACCTACACGGTCAACGGCTATTTCGGTTCGGGCGTGATCGCCGACGGCACGGGCATCGTGCTGAACGACGAGATGGACGACTTCTCCGCGAAGCCGGGCGTGGCGAACATGTTCGGCGTGGTCGGCAGCGACGCGAACGCGATCGAACCGAAGAAGCGCCCGCTGTCGTCGATGTCGCCGACGATCATGACGAAGGACGGCAAGGTGTCGCTCGTGATCGGCACGCCGGGCGGCTCGCGCATCTTCACGTCGATCTTCCAGGTGATCAACAACATCTACGATTTCAAGATGCCGTTGAAGGAAGCGGTCGGCGCGATGCGCTTCCATCACCAGCTGCTGCCGCCGAACACGATCTTCTGGGAGCCGTACCACCCGATCGAAGGCGAACTCGCGAAGCAGATCGAGGCGCGCGGCTACACGCTGAAGGGGCAGGATTTCAGCGGCGACATCCAGGTGATCAAGATCGACGGCAAGACGCCGGAGGCGATGGCCGACCCGCGCGGGCGTGGTGTGACGCGGGTCATTCGCTGATGTGAAGCGGTGCGTGCGCGGTTGCGAAGGCGGCCGCGCACGCCGTGTTCCGCAGCGGGGCGCCGGATGCCCGCTGCGGAACGCACTCAGCCGGTGGCCCGGATGAAGCCGGCGATCCGCACCGCGATGGCGTCGGGCGCATCCTCGAAGCAGTAGTGCCCGACGCCCGCCAACCGCTCGACGGGCGCGGACGGAAACAGCGCAGTGAAGAGCGGCAGGAAATGTTCAGCGCCGAGTGTCCGGTCGGCGTCTCCCCAGATCGCGAGCGCGGGTTTGTCGCGTATCGCGCGCAATGCCGCCGCATCGGGCACCTCGAACCGGTGCGCGCCCGCGGCAAACCCGCGGGCCCATCCGATCGCGCCGAGACAGTCCGCCGGTTGCGCGAACGGCGCACCGTATGCGGCGATCCACGTGTCGGTGATGACTGCGTGGTTCTCGAAACCGTTCAGCTTCAGCGTGCTCAGGATGTTGAAGCCGAGCTGACCGAGCACGGTTTCAAGCGTGTCGTCGGCCGCCGCACGCATGATCCACTGGAACCACGGCGCATCGCGACCGTTCGCATTCAGGCGCTCGACGAGATCGGGCTGGCCGAACGGCGTCGGCCCGTTCGCCGACACGATGCGCCGGATGCGATCCGGATGACGCGCGGCGAGCCCCATGCCGACCGGGCCGCCGAAATCGTGCATCACGAGCGTGATGCGCTCGAGGCCGCGCGCGAGCACGAAGCGCTCGAGGTTGTCGATATGGTCCTGCAACCAGTAACTGCGATCCTGCGGCGTCGCGCTTTTGCCGAATCCCATGTGATCGGGCACGACGATGCGGTGCGTCGGACGCAGCGCCGCAACCAGATGGCGGAACAGGTAACCCCACGTAGGTTCGCCATGCAGGCACAGAACGGTTTCGCCGTCGTGCGGGCCTTCGTCCACGTAGTGCATCCGGAAGCCGGATGCGTCGTCGAAATGCGGGGTGAAAGGAAAGGTGCCGTCGAACGTGGCATCGGACCGGATCATCGAGCGCTCCTTCGGTAGTCGGATAGTTTGGTTTCAAATTGAAACCGAATCGAAGCGTAGGATATCGGGTTGCAAGTTGCAACCAAAAAGAGGGCCGCGGCAATCGGCGGATGCTCGGCACGTTGGTGCGGGATGATGTGCCGGAACGGGGAAATGCCGGAATTTATAGGCCAGATGTACGAACTGAAGTGCCAATGAGACCCGAATCGGCCATGGCGTTCATCGATCGGGAACAGTCGAGCCCCGCGCGATTGATCTTTCGTGTGACGAGTTTTATATTGCAACCATTCATTTCAACGAGAGTAACCGCCGTTCCGGCCGCATTCCCGGAACGGCATTGCCTCATGCATCGATGAACAGACGAACCACGCACGAAGATTCCCTTTGCGGCGTTGCCCGCCCGCTGGACGCGATCGGCGACTGGTGGTCGCTGCTGATCGTCCGCGACGCGTTCGACGGGTTGCGCCGCTTCGGCGAATTCCAGAAGAACCTCGGGCTGGCCAAGAACATCCTGGCCGCGCGTCTGCGCAACCTGGTCGCGCACGGGATCATGGACATCGTGCCGGCCGCGGACGGCGGCGCACATCATGAATACGTGCTGACCGAGAAAGGGCGCGGCCTGTTTCCGCTGCTCGTCGCATTGCGGCAGTGGGGCGAGGATTTCTTCTTCGAACCCGACGAGGCGCACGTGCTGCTCGTCGACCGGAAGACCGGGCTGCCCGTCAGGAAGCTCGAGCTGCGTTCGCAGGACGGGCGCGTGCTCGGGCCGGAGGACACGGTCGTGTTGCCGCCGCCGGACTGACGCGCCTGACGCGCGGCGATCGGCGATCGGCGTTCGCGTCCGCGTTACCGCTTCAACAGCGCATGCGCGTGCACGATCTGCTCGGCGAGCTGGTTGATCGAGATGCGCCGCTCCATCGCCTGCGAGCGGATCTGCTGATAGGCCTCTTCCTCGCTGATCGCGTTGTGCTGCATCAGCAGCGTCTTCGCTTCCTGCAGCGTGCGAGCGGACATCACGCGCTGTTCCAGCTGCGCGATGCGGCGCCGGTATTCGTCGTGCCGCCGGCTCTGGTGACACGCGAGCGCCATCGCGCTCAACAGGCCGAACGAACGCACCGGCGTCGTCACCGCGCTCTGCGCGTCGATGCGCAGCATCAGTTCGAGGATCGTCGGGCTTTCGTAGGTCGTGACGGCGATGAGCGGCGGCCGCGCATCGTCCTCGAGCCACGGGATCGACAGGTGCAGCAGGTCGGGCCGGACCGCGAGGATCACGAGGTCGACGCTCTCCGGCAGCGCGGCGGGCGGCGGCCAGCGCTGCTCGCTCGGGCAACCGATGCGCGAGAGCTGCTCGACGAGCAGCAGCCCGTTGTCGTCATCCGGGTAGTACACCATCACGCGCAGCGAGCGCAGTTCGGCGAGCAGGCGCGGCGTCGAGCGGATCGGGGTGCGGGCGCGCATCGTCGGTTACGCCTTCTGTTCGTCGGGCGCGTGCACGCGGTCGCCGAGCGAATGCGTGACGAGGTACGGATCGGGATGCACGCGCCGCGTCGCTTCGCGCACGATCGTGAAATTGCCGTCGGCCGTCGCGCAGCCGATGCGCGGGTACAGGCACGTGTGCTGCGTAAGCCGGTCGATCTTCACGCGGCCCTGCGGTGCGTCGAATTCCGCGTCCGCGAGATGTTCGACGAGGCGGTCGCGCTGGTCGGTGCCGGCGCGCGCGAGTGCATTGGCGAACAGGTGAACCTGGAAATACGCGGCTTCCCACGGCGCGGAGGCGCTCGCGTCGTCGCCGAAGCGCGCCTTGAGCTGCGCGATGCAGCGCCGGTTCACGTCCGAATCGATGGTCTGGAAGTAGGGCGACGACGTGTAGTGGCCGGCCGCGGCCGCGCCCATCTGACCGAGCTCGATCTCGGAGGTCGTCAGGCTCGCGATCGGCATCCTGCGTGCATCGAGACCGGCTTGCGCATACGCACGGTAGAACGCGGCCGTGCTGTCGCCGACGAGCGTGCTGAACACGAAGTCGGGCGCCTTCGCGCGGATGTCCTCGACGACCGCCGCGAAATCCTGCTCGGACGCGACGAGCGGCATGTAGACCTCGCCGAGGATCTGGCCTTCCGGATGCTGCGTGACGAGGTCGATCATGATGCGGTTCGACTCGTACGGGTAGATATAGTCGGACCCGACGAGATACACGCGCGCACCGAACTGCGCGGTCATGAACGCAGCGAGCTGCACGCTGTTCTGGTTCGGGGCCGCACCCGTGTAGATCACGTTCGGCGAGAACTCGAAGCCTTCGTAGAGCGTCGGGTAGAACAGCAGCTTGTCCCACTTCTCGACGATCGGAATCAGCGCCTTGCGGCTGCTCGACATGTATCCGCCGAACAGCACGTTCACGCGCTCGGTGGCGATCAGTTCCTCTGCGAGCCGCGCATAGACGGCCGGGTCCGAACAGGCGTCGTGCACGACGGGCACGATCTCGCAGCCGTTCGCGCCGCCCGCTTCGTTGATCTCGGCGATCGCCTGCAGCGTGCCGCGCAACTGGCTCCGGCCAAGGTGCGACGTGCATCCGCTCTGCGAGAACAATACGCCAACCTTCACACTGTTCATTCGGTCGTTCCTGTCTCTTCCGGGTGGGGCCGTCACGCGGTCAGTCGTCCGGCCGCGTGCGCGACGACGGCCGGCAATGCGTCGCCGTTCGCCGCGTGCACGCAGCGCGGGCCGACGCCAAGTATTGTAGACAACCCGGGCGGCTCGCCGAACGACAGACCCGCAATCGCGACACCGCGCCGCCGGCCCTGGCGTGCCGCGTGACGCGCATCCTCGACGAGGTAGCGTGGGTCGAACACGTCGATGTCGGCGGCTTCGCCGTCGCCGATCAGCAGCACGGCGGCCCGCGCGCTCGCGGCTTCGCGGCGCAGCAAGGCCAGCGCATGCCGCAGTGCCGCGCCCGTGCGCGTGCTCATCCCGCTGTCGGCCGCGAGCAGCGCCGCGCGGCGGCCGGCGTCGAACGCTTCGCCGAAATCCTTGAAGCGCACGTAGTACACGCGATGCCGTCCGTCCGACGTATAGCCGTGCACGGCCCAGCGGCGCCGCTGCCGGTCGAACAGGTCGCCGAGCACGAACGCCGCGCGTTTCTCGAGCGTGGCGACCTGCGCGGCCGTCGACGCCGACAGGTCGAGCAGGATCAGCACGGGCCCGCGCGCGTCGTGCGGCACGCGGCGACGGAACACGCGCGGATCGGGCGCGTGCCCGGCGCACCGGGCGATGCGTGCGGCGATCGCCGCATCGACGTCGAGCGCATCGCCGTCGAGCTGGCGGCCCACGCGCCGCAGCAGCTCCGATGCGCGCGCGGCCGGCATTCGCTTTGCCGCGCGCCGGTCGGCGTCGATCAGTGCGGAAAGCGACGGCGGCGGCGCCGACGTGGCGGGCGCGCGTTCGACGATCGTCGTCCAGTCGTGTCGTTCGCGCTGCGTGTGGCAATTCCACTCGGGATAGCGCGGCGCATCGGGTGCGGACGGCGGTGCGTCGTCGGGTTCGTCGCTGTGGCCGCCGGTCGAGGCCGACATCTCGACGCCGTCGTTGCCCGCCTGTTCGGCCGCCGCGGTGGCCGGCTGCGCCCACAGCCACGCATTGTCGTCGCGATAGGGCAGCCATGCGCCGTCGTCGGGTTCGAAGCGGACGCGCATCTGGCCGAGATCGTTCGCGAGCCTCGACGCAATCGTGCGAAACGCACGGTAATCGTCGAGCGTGTCGCGCCGCTCGGCGAACAGCTGCGCGCCCTTGTCGACCCACGGGTTGCCGTCGAGATAAGACGGATCGAACAGCGCTTTCGCGAGCCGCGCGCACAGGCAGCCGAACGTGAGTCCTTCACGGCCGATCGGTGCGAACGCCGGCGCCCAGAACGTTGCGAGCCCCGGCCATTCGCGGGCCAGCAGCGCCTCGACGCGCGCATCCTCGATCACGCCGGCGACGGCCGAACCGATCTGCGTCAGCGTGTCGGCCGGCTCGCTGGACGGCGAGTGCCGCCAGTGAGCCAGCGCGTGCGCGGCCGCCGCGATGCGCGCATCGGGCGGCAACGCACGGGGCACGCGCAGCGCGGCATGGCCGAGCGTCGCGCGCGGCGCCGCGTCGTCGAGGCGCACGTCGGTCTCGTGCGCGGTCATCCCGTGCAGGAAGCGGGCGAGTGGCAGTGCGCTCATGTCGCGAAGTACGCGGCGGCCATCATCTGCAACGCGGCACGCGTGTCGGCGTCGTCGGTCGCCGCGTCGCTGATCGCGACCCGGCAGGCATCGAGCGGCGCGAGCCCCGCGACGATCAGCCGGGCCGCGTGCACGAGCAGGCGCGTCGACGCGCCTTCGTCGAGCCCGTTGCCCGCCTGCGCCAGCGCCCGCGTGCGCTGCGCAAGATCGACGAGCCGGCGCGCGGTTTCGCG
The DNA here is from genome assembly GCF_050768715.1 of Burkholderia sp. ZZQ-2. NCBI lineage: Bacteria > Pseudomonadati > Pseudomonadota > Betaproteobacteria > Burkholderiales > Burkholderiaceae > Burkholderia > Burkholderia sp. ZZQ-2. The sequence goes on from NZ_LDVA01000297.1 coordinate 157,807, forward strand.
GTCGGCGCCGCTTTCGCGCACGACGACGTCGGCCTCGTGGGCGGCATCCGGATAGCCGAAGTCGATTGCGACGAAACGTTGCCGCGTCGACGGCTTCAGCCGCCGGTGCTCGCCGTGATAGCCGGGGTTGTACGAGATCACCAGATGGAAATCCGGATGCGCATGGACGACTTCGCCGAGCCGGTCGAGCGGCAGCACGCGCCGCGAATCGGTCAGCGGGTGGATCACGACCGTCGCGTCGGGGCGCGCCTCGACGATCTCGTCGAGATAGCAGATCGCGCCATGCCGTGCCGCGAGCGTGAGCGGCCCGTCGGCCCAGTAGGTGCCGTCGGCGTCGAGCAGGTGGCGGCCCGTCAGGTCGGCCGCCGACGTGTCGTCGTTGCACGCGACCTGGATCAGCGGCAGGCCCATGCGCCACGCCATGTATTCGACGAAACGCGTCTTGCCGCAGCCGGTCGGCCCTTTCAGTAGGACCGGCAGGTGATGGCGGCAGGCCGTCTCGAACCAGTCGGCCTCGGCACCGGCCGGCTGGTAGAACGGCACATCGGCGATGCGGTGCCCGGCGAGCGGATCGGTGGCCAGCGGCGTATCGCGTGCGCTCATTACCACCTCCCCGTCATCATCAGCATGCCGGGCAGCCAGCAGGTGCCGACGCCGATCGCGATCGTGTAGCCGGGCAGGAAGCGCACGGTCCGCTTCAGCCCGAGCGCGACGAAGAACAGGAACCACAGGCTCGACCACAGCAGCCACATCGCCCCGAAACGCGCGTCGCTCGACGTGCCCGCATAGACGAGTGCGCTGATCGCGACGAACAGGCAATACCAGCCGAGGCCGGCGCCTTGCAGCCCGCGCCACTGGACGGCGGCGAGGTACAGGTACGTGAACGCGAACAGCAGCCCGCCCGCGCTCGAGAAAAACTGCGGCGGCGCCGACGCCTGCACGAGGCCGGCGAGGTTGATCAGCAGCGCGAGCAGCCCGACGAGCAGGTTCAGGCCGGCCGCGTCGCGCGGTTCGATGCGGCCGGTGAGCGCGACGCCGTTGACGACCAGCACCGCGCCGATGAAGAAAAGAGCGACACCGAGCATGATGAAGGCTCCAGAGTGAGACGGCGCCGTTCGCGCAGGCAGCGCGAACGGCCGGGCGGGGCGCGGGTTCAGCGATGCGCGGGCGCTTCGGACGGAATGCCTTCGATCGGGCATTCGGGCGTGCCGGGTGTTGCGCGTGTCAGGCGTTCGACGGCCTGGCGCGTGCCGTCCGGGTCGTTCACCCAGTTCGCATAGAACTCGAACGGGCATTGCGCGACGCCGTTCGGCGATTCGCCGGAACCGATCTTGCCCGTGTAGCCGCGGTGCAGCAGCTTGTACAAGTGGTTCTGCGACTGCATGTTGCGTCGCGCGTCGCGGATCAGGCTCACCGACAGCTCCGCGTACTGCACGCCGTTCTCTTCCTCGCCGCATTCGCCGAGCGTGCGGCCGTCGAAGCCGACGATCGCCGAGTGGCCGAAATACGAGTACACGCCGTCGAATCCGGACGCATTCGCGACTGCCACGTAGCAGTTGTTCATGAACGCCATCGCTTTCGACACGAGCACCTGCTGGTCCTTCGCCGGGTACATGTAGCCCTGGCAGCGCACGACGAGCTCGGCGCCGCGCATCACGCAGTCGCGCCAGATCTCCGGGTAGTTGCCGTCGTCGCAGATGATCAGGCTGATCTTCAGCCCCTTCGGCCCTTCGGCGACGTATGTGCAGTCGCCCGGATACCAGCCTTCGACCGGCACCCACGGCATGATCTTGCGGTACTTCTGCACGATCTCGCCCTGGTTGTTGATCAGCACGAGCGTGTTGTACGGCGCCTTGTCCGGGTGTTCCTCGTGGCGCTCGCCGGTCAGCGAGAACACGCCCCACACGTTCGCCTTGCGGCACGCGGCCGCGAAGATGTCGGTTTCCTCGCCGGGGATCGTCGATGCGGTGTCATACATCTCCTTCGCGTCGTACATGATCCCGTGCGTCGAATACTCGGGAAACACGATGAGGTCCATGCCGGGCAGGCCGCGCTTGATGCCGACCACGCGCTCCGCGATTTCGCGGGCGTTCGCGATCACGTCGGCGCGCGTATGCAGGCGCGGCATCTTGTACTGGACGACGGCGACGCCGACGGCGTCGTTGCTGCTGGAAATATCGCCATGACGCATGGTGTGCTCCTGGTTCGGGTGAAGACGTGCGTTTTCGAAAGACAAAAAAAAGCCCTTGCCTCGACGAGCGAGGCAAGGGCTTCTTTGCCGGTCTGTTCATCCGACAACGCTGTCGGATAACGGGAATGCGGATGGGCGGCCCGAAACGGGGCCGGCGAAGCGCGGGCTAGCGGGCGCGCGCTGCGCACGATCGTGGGACGTCTTTGTCCGCCGGATCGATGGGATGCACTCTAGGCAAAGTTTTTTTTGGACGCAACATCGCGTATACCCCTGCACGCGGTGAGGGCGCGGCGTGCGCCCGGGATCGTGTATTGCGCCGCGCGATCGAGCGGGGTCGGACGCACGCTTGCGTGAACGACGGCGCATTGTCGTTCCGCGCCGGCTTCGATGGATCGGCCGGCCGGCGCGTCGGCATCGGCCATCAAGGTTGCGTGTACAACCTTTTTGCGCGATGCCGATGCGCGATGCGCGCCGACCCACGCTCAACTACGCTTAACCGCGCTCGCTCACCGCATTGCTTTCGAGAAAGCTGTCCACCGCGATCAACGACTGCTCGTCGAGCGTGCCGAGCACGCTTTTCAGCTTCAGCTGCAGCTTCAGCGCGTCGAGATAGCTGTCGAACAGCTTCTGCCGGATGCCCGAGATGTCGCGCCGCAGGTTCAGCGTTTCGTACGTCGTGCTGTAACCGACCTGATGCGCCTTCATCGACGAATCGTATGCGAGCCGCGCGGCCTGCAGCGACTGCTGCAGCGCGCGGATGCGCTTGCCGACCGATTCGAGCGCGGACAGCGCCTCGCGATGATCGGTGCCCAGTTGCTCCTCGACTTCGCGCAGCCGGTTGCGGTACTGCTCGGTCACGTGCTCGGCTTCCACCTGCCGGTAGTACACGCTGCCGCCCGAGAAGATCGGGATCGTCACCTGCACGCCGACCGCGCTCTGATGGAAGTCGGAGCGATCGGTGAGCCCGCGCAGGTTCGGGTTGAGCCCGCGCGAATACGACGCGAACAGGTCGACGGTCGGCAAGTGCTCGGCGCTGACGCGCTTCGCGGCGAGCCGCGCGACCTGGACGTCGCGGTACGCCTGCCGGTACGCGGGGTTGTCCTGCGGCGCGTATTCGCCCGACGGAATGCGCGGCGACGAGCCGCGCATCGCGAGCCGCGGCCAGCGCGAGAAATCGATCGTCGAACCGAGCAGCGTCTCGTAGCGCGCGCGGCGCGCGTCCACGTCGGTTTGCGCGAGGGCTTCGTCGGATTGCGCAAGACTGCGGCGCGCCTCGATTTCGGCCGTGTCGCCGATCGTCTTCATGCCGAGCTGTGCCATGCGTCGCGTATCGCTTTCGAGCCGGGTGAGCGCGCTCACTTCGTCGTCGGCCGACTGCAGTTTCTCGCGTGCGCTCAGCAGGTCGAAGCACGCGTTCGCGACGCGCAGGATCAGGTCCTGCTTCGCGACTTCGAGTTTCTGTTTCGCCGATTCCTCGTACTCGGTCGCGCGCCGCATGTCGTACAGGTAGGGCACGTTGAACAGCGCCTGCGTGACCTGCGCGGAACCGTATGCGGCATTGCTCGAGCCGCTGACGTCGATGCCGAACAGGTTCGCGTGCGTACCGTAGCGTCCCCATTCGAGTTGCGCGGCGGCCTGCGGCAACATCTGCGCGCGTGCTTCGGGGAATTTCTGGCGGGCCGCATCGTATTCGCTGCGCGCCTGCAGGTAGCGTGGATCGTGCACGACCGCGTACTGGTAGGCGGTGTCGAGGCAGAACGCGCGCGCGTTCGCCGACAGGCCGGCTATCGTTACAGCGAACAATGTCACGGTTGCAAGTCGGGGATTCCACCTAGTCGTAAAACTTGATAGGGAATTACCCGAATTCCGCGTCGCCGATCCGTAATTCGCGCGCCTCGTTTCAAACATGGCCGTCTCCGTCTCCTGCCCGTGCCGCAATGCATTGCGGCGGGATTTAAACGTATTGAAATTGAAATTCAAACAGAATGAATGCCTGCCATCCGTGGCGCACCGGAAAACGCGCCTGTAAGAGTGTGTCCTCCATTGAATTCCGATGCGCCCGCATGATAGCCTGATTTCGGCTCGTAATCGCAGTGATTATTAGATTAACAAGTCGCTAGGGATTAAAAGCCGTTTGTCTTTCAATGAAGGTTCTTTGCATCATCTTTATTTTTTACGAGGAGAGAATGATGAAGGTCATGACGACGGAACAGGTCAGGAATGTGCATGGCGGCGGTGCGATCAGCTCGCTGGGTAGCCTCGCCGTTGACGCCGCGCCGGTGGTGACCGCGCTCGGCCAGTTCCTGCCGAGCCTCGGCAATTACCTGCAGAACCCGAAGACGTTCAATAACACCGGCAAGTAACCGCCGTGCGCGGGGAGGCGCCCCCCGCGCGAAATGCTGCGAAACAGAAGGAAAAGAATCGATCGCCGAAGTGGCAATAAAGCGAATCCGGAATGCATTATTTCCGGTTCGGGCGATTATCAGGAGGCGGGAGTGCCGGATTATCCCCGTAATAAAGTTAACGGCCATTGAAATTTCAATTGGCTGACGGTGGCGGGCATTCCGACAATATAAAGGCCACAACAAATGCGAGACATCACGGAAGAACAGGCCCGCCAGATTCGCGGCGGCGCGTCGCTTTACTCCAATTCGGCCGCCTATACGGTCGATCTCGTCAACCAGTCGATCGGGACCACGCTGCAGGGCCTGATGACCCAGTACCAGACCCGCGCCGTCGAACAGTTCCGGATGTCGCTCGGCTCGTCGCGCTGAGCGGCCCGCCAGGCGGCCGGTAACACCGGTCTTCCGTCGCAGCCGGCAGCGTGCCGGCTGTGCCCTTGCGTATCGCGCACGACCCGCCACGGGCCCGCATCGGCAGGCCCGGGCGGCGTGTCGTCGCGCCTCGGGTGCCCGACCATGCTCTTCAATACGCGTAAAGTCCGTCCGGTCCTGCAGGACGAGGTGACGGAGTGCGGCCTGGCCTGCCTCGCGATGATCGCGTCGTGGCACGGGCGCGAAACGACGTTGCGCACGCTGCGCAACCGCTATCCGGTCCGGATCGATTCCGGGCTGTCGTTCTTCGACCTGATGGAGATCTCGAACGATCTCGGCCTGCGCGCACGCGGGCTGCAGTTCGACGCGGGCGAACTCGACGCGCTCAAGACGCCGTGCATCCTGCACTGGGGGATGAACCACTATGTCGTGTTGACGAAGGTCGGCTACGGCAGCGTGCACATCGTCGATCCGGCGCTCGGCGAAACGAAGCTGCCGCTCGCGCAGGCGCTCACGCACATCACGGGCTACGCGCTCGAACTGAATCCCGATATCGGCTTCACGCGGGCGGGGCAGGCCGACCGGATCCGGCTGCGCGACTACCTCGAAGGGCTGACCGGCATTCGCAAGAGCCTCGCGATCGGCATCGCGGGCGGCGTCGCCGCGCAGCTCCTGCTGCTGCTCGGCCCGTCGTACGTGCAACTGACGATCGACGAGGCGCTGAAGAAGACCGACGTCGACATCCTGTACCTGCTGACGATCCTGTTCGCGATCGTGTTCCTGTTCGACACGCTCTACGCGAACCTCGTCGGCAACATCAAGAGCTACCTGCGCAACATCGTGTCGCAGCAGTTGTCGGCGAACATGGTCGGGCATCTCGCGCGGCTGCCGATCGGCTATTTCCTGTTCCACAACACCGGCGATTCGATCTCGCGCGTGTCGTCGGTGTCGGAGGTCGGGCGGTTTCTCGTCGACGGGCTGGTCGGCGGGCTGCTGAATATCGTCACCTGCACGCTGACGCTCGTGCTGATGCTGTACTACAGCCCGGTGCTGGCCGGCATCAGTCTGGCCGGGATGGTGCTGTTCGCGCTCAGCCGGCTCGCGATCCAGCCGCAGCTGCAGGACGCGATGTCGCAGATCCTCACGCGCGGCGCGGAAGCCGATGCGCTGCTGATCGAGAACATCCGCTCCGCGCACTCGATCAAGCTGCTGTCGGCCGAAACCGCGCGCAGCAGCCTGTGGGTCAACGCGTTCACGCAGAAGCTGCAGGCGATGCGCCAGCAGGAGCGGCTGCAACTGCTGTTCGATGCGGTGTCGAAGGGGATCGTGCACGTCGAGCAGCTCGTGATCGTCACATACGGCGCGTGGCTCGTCATGCACGGGCAGAGCACGATCGGCGTGATCTACGCGTTCATCCAGTACAAGAACCTGTTCGCGGACAAGTTCATCGACTCGATCCAGCTCTACGTGCGCCGCAAGGTGTTGCAGGTGCACATGGACCGCGTCGCCGACGTGTTGCAGACCGAGACCGAGGAACCCGCGCCGGACGCGGTCGTGCGGCCCGTCGACGGTTTCGACGGCACGCTTTCCATCCGCGCGCTGTCGTACACGCCGAAGGGCGGCAACCGCCCGATCCTGCGCGACATCGCGCTCGACGTGCCGGCCGGCAGCAAGATCGCGATCGTCGGCCGCACCGGCAGCGGCAAGACGACGCTGCTGAACCTGATCTGCGGGCTCGTGCGGCCCGAGCCCGGCACGCTGTTCGTCGGCGGCGTCGATCTCGCGGAAGTGAACCTGCGGCAGTACCGCAAGCATCTCGCGGCCGTCACGCAGTCCGACCAGCTGTTTCGCGGCACGATCCGCGACAACATCACGAACTTCGCGCCCGCGCCGCGCATCGGCGCGATGTTCGACGCGGCGAAGCTCGCGTGCATCCACGACGAGATCGAGCGGCTCGACCATCGCTACGACACGCCGCTCGGCGATACGCAGAAATTCCTGTCGGCCGGGCAGATGCAGCGGCTCCTGATCGCGCGGGCGCTGTATTGCGAGCCGCGCCTGCTGATCCTCGACGAATTCTCGTCGAACCTCGATCAGGCGACGACCCACGAGATCTGCCGCAACGTGCTGACGCTGCCGTGCACGATCGTGCTCGTCACGCACGACGCGTCGATCCTGTCGATGGTCGACCGGATCTACCAGATGCACGACGGCGTATTGACCGACGCGACCGATGCGTGGCGCGCGGCCGAGGAGGCACGGTGATGCTCGGGCGACTCTTCCTGCTCAATCCTTTCTCGTATGCGTTCCTGGTGCGGCGCGCGGTGCGCGCCGTCGCGCTGCGCACGTCGCCGGCGCGCGGGCTGCGGCTGATGCGCTGGTGCTCGGGCGCCTGCCTGCGCTGCTTTCCGTGCATTCGCGAGTCGATCGAGCGCGCGGTCGCATACATGCTGAGCGCGCACCTGAACGACGATCCGCGACGCGTGCGGGACGTGTCGGCGGCGATCGTGCGCGAACTGTTCGAAGCGGAATTCGCGGGGCTCAAGCTGCGCACGCACAGCCTCGAATCGATGAAGTCGATGATCGACGGGATGGCGTGCGAAGGCGACGAGCAGCTGCGGGCGGCACTCGCGTGCGGCGGCCCGCTGATGCTCGCGGGGCTGCACTTCGGCAACCTGATGCTGTTCGTCACGAAGCTGCGCTTCATGATCCCCGACGACCGCAAGCTGATGGTGATCCTGCACCGGGATGCGCCCGGCGCGTTCTTCGACGATGCGCTGCGGCTCGTCGCCGAATACGGCGCCGGCGAAGTCGAGTTCATCGACATCGAGGAGCGCGTGCACCTGCGGCGGCTAATCACGAGCCTGCGGCGCGAGGCGCCCGTGTTTCTGCTGTTCTCCGACCTGCACGGCAAGTTCGGCAAGACCAACCGCTGCCGGCTCGGCGGCCGCTGGGTGCGGATGGCCGGCGGCGGCGTGAAGCTCGCGGTCGAGCAGGGGATTCCGCTGCTCGTCGCGTATGCGACGGGCGTGCCGTTCCGCGATCGCTGCGCGGTGCATTTCACCGAGCTCGCGGCCAGCCCGCTCGTGCCGATGCTCGGCGCGGACGACGACGCGTCGCCGGTGCGCGCCACGCACCAGCGCATCGTCGACCGTCTCGAACAGGCGCTCGTGCGGCAGCCCGAGCAGTGGCATTTCTGGGAACACTTCACGCCTTACCTGATGCCGACGCCGCTGCTCGATGCGGCCGCGCGGCGTCGCTCCTGACGAGCCTGCCCCATGCCGACCTGGAACTCCGCCCTCCGAGAACAGAAGCCGTCGCGCAAGCTCGCGCGCGGCACGACCTTCGGCACCGTGATCCACGGCGTCGTCGACGTGCCGGTGTCGATGCGCTTCTTCTGCTACCTGTCGCTCGCGATGTTCGCGATGTTCGTGACCGCGCTCGTCGAACTGAGCTACGCGAACACCGAGAGCGTGTCGGGGATGCTGACGCCGCGTTCGGGGCTGATCGGCGTCAGCGCACCGCCGGGCTGGGCCGTGCGCGACGTCTACGTCGGCAAGGACCAGCACGTGAAGGCCGGCCAGCGGCTGCTGGCGGTGACGCGCGACACGAGCTTCGTGAGCCAGGCGAACAACGTGCAGGGGATGCGTGCGGCGCTCGACCGGCAGCGCGTCGAGGTCACGCAGCAGATCGACGCGGCACGCCTCGAATACCGGTCGTCGGTACAGCAGATCAACCAGCAGATCGCCGCGCAGGGCGAGAGCCGCGGGCTGATCGACCGGCAGATCCAGGACCAGAAGCGCATCGTCGACGAGTACGGCGAACGGCGCGCACGCGTGAAGCAGCTGCTCGACGAACAGGTCGTGACGCTCGAGCAGTACAACCAGGTGAACACGCAGTACCTGCAGGCCGGGCAGGCGTACCAGGACCTGCTGCTCCGCCGCGCCGAGCTCGCGAAGAATGCGATGAAGCTGCGCGGCGACCTCGACACGATGCAGAGCAAGTACGACGGTGCGAACGCGGAACTGAAGATCAAGCAGGAGGAGCTGAACGCGAAGGAATACAACATCGACGAGAACGTGAACCAGGTGCTGTACGCGCCGGCCGACGGGCAGATCGTGCGGCTCGACGTCGTGCAGGGCGGCGTGATCGACCCGCCGGGTACGCGCGTCGTCGAGATCCTGCCCGCGAAGGCGGACGGGCTGATCGCCGAGGTCTACATTCCGTCGTCGAAGGCCGGCTTCGTGAAGAAGGGGCAGGAGGTGAAGGTTGCGTACGCAAGCTATCCGGTCGAGAAGTTCGGCACGTATCGCGGCAAGGTGCTGTCGATCTCGCCCGTCGCGTTTTCCGCGAAGGAGCTGAACCTGCCGGGCGATGCCGCCACGCCGCAGACCTACTTCAAGACCTGGGTCGAGCTGGCCGACCGCACGCCGGCGTTCGAAGGGCGGCCGCTGTCGCTGCGGGCCGGGATGATGCTGAAGGCCGACATCGTGCTGGAGCGGCGCAGCCTGCTCGAATGGCTGTTCGAGCCGTTGTACCGCATCCGTCAACGCCTGTTCGGCGTGCCGGCCTGAG